>DASWLB010000146.1:0-2187 GCA_036396315.1 Alphaproteobacteria bacterium | reverse complement strand
GGGTCCGGCCGAGGGCGGCTCACGAGCGCACCGCGCGACGCTTGGTCGCGCCGCGGCGGAGACGCCGGGCGCACGCGCCGCATCGGCCGATATTTACTTAATGAATATTTTTAATACAGCGAGTCGTCATACAGATACTTTGAATTTCCTTGACGATGTTGGCGCCGCACGCTATCGGTGCGGCGCGCGTGCCGGCCAGCCTTCGCGTGCGGTCGCGCGACCCGGATGGTATCATTCCTCGCGCAATCCGGCCCGCCCGGCCGGTGCAGGCGAATCATGGCAGACCAAACGTCCTATCCCCAGGTCGATCGTCGCAGCGGCCTGTCGCTCAAGGAGTTTCGCCGCGACTACTTGCGGCCGCGCCGGCCGGTGGTGATCACCGACCTCACCGACGGCTGGGCGGCGCGCGACAAGTGGACGTGGGACTTCTTCAAGTCGCGCTTCGGCGACCGGCGGATGCGCGTGTGGGGCTACGACCCGGTCGCCGAGTTCACCGACGGGAACTACAGCTTCGTCGCGTTCGGCGACTTCATCGACCGTATGGTGGCCGCGGACTTCTCGACGTACCCCTACTATTTGCGCGACGATTGGCGGCTGTTGCGCGAGTATCCGGAGCTGCAGAAGGACTACACGGTCGCGCCGCACTTCTTCGACTGGTTCCGCCTCTTGCCGTCCTTCCTGCGCATGCCCTATCCGCGGCTGTTCCTCGGCCCCAAGGGCGCGAAGACTCCGGTGCACGTCGACGTGTGGAAGACCCATGCGTGGCTCGCCCAGCTCATCGGCCACAAGCGCTGGCTCCTGTTCCCGCCCGATCAGGTGGAGCTCCTCTACGGCTGCAAGGTGCGCGTCGATGCGCCGGACGACGCGCGCTTCCCGCGCTTCCGCGAGGCGACGCCGGTCGAGGCGGTGATCGGCCCGGGCGACACCATCTTCGCGCCGAGCGGCTGGCCGCACTGGGTCGTATCGCTCGATGCGACGTTGTCGATCACGTCGAACTACATGGGACCGGGCTGCTTCGGCTCGAGCCTCGCCAGCACCCTCGATACCATGGTGGTCGGGCGCGCCAGGTCGGCGACCGGGCGGATGTGGAACCGGGCGCGCAAGGCGGCGTAGCGGAGCGGGCGGGAGAACGGACCGATGACGAACATGCTCGTGGACTGGCCGGACGACGCGGCCGAGCGGGTCGAGCGCGAAGCCTTCATCGCATCCCACGCCATGCACCGTTCCGAGCTGTTCTCGGAAGACGCCCTGGTCCGCCTGATGGACACCTACCCGCGCCAGCGGCTGCAGGTCTTCACGATGGGCAAGGACCCGACCGACCTGTCGGCGTGGACGCCGGTCGACACCACCGGCGCGACCGGCGCCGAGCTGATGCAGGCGATCCGCGTCGGGCGGTTGTGGGCGAAGCTGATGCGGCTCGACATCGCGGCGCCGGACTACGGCGCGCTCGTCGAGCAGGCCTACGGCGAAATCGCCGACCGCATCCCGGAACGCCCGCTGATGATGCGGCCCTTGATGCTGATCTCCTCGCCGGGCGCGCTGGTCTACTACCATGCCGACGCGCATTCCACGATGCTGTGGCAGATCGGCGGCGTGAAGCGCGTGTGGATCTATCCGGCGCGCGATCCGCATTTCGTCGCCCCCGCCGACATGGAGGCGATCTTCGCCGGCGAGGCGGACGAGGAGGTTCCCTACAAGCCCGAGTACGACGCGAGCGCCGCCGTGTTCGACTTGAAGCCGGGCGAGGTGTTGTCGTGGCCGACCAACGCGCCGCACCGCGTCACCAACCTCGATTCGCTCAACATCTCGGTCAGCGTGCCCTACGTCACCGAATCCGCCGATCGCCGGCGCCAGATCTTCTGCGCCAACCGCTGGCTCCGGCAGAGCCTCGGCGTGAGCGACCCGTCGACGCGCGAGACCGGCGCGCGCGCGGCGGCGAAGCGGTTCTCTTATCGCGCCTCGCTCAAGCTCGGGCTTGCCAAGGCGAACGCAACCGGGCGGGTGTACATGACCCGGATGCGCATCGACGGCACATCGCCCAACGGGTTGCGCGAGATTCCGGACGGGCCGGTCCGCACGCCGTTCTGACGCGACGCAGCTTAGCGATCAGCGGCTGGCCGAGGCGACGCGCAGCTGGCGCGCCCGGGTAAGGATCTGGTTCTCGAGGTTGGTTCCGGTCTCGGCCGC
>DASWLB010000145.1:0-3267 GCA_036396315.1 Alphaproteobacteria bacterium | reverse complement strand
GATGAAGAAGTCGAAGGCGATCCGTCTGGTTCTCCTCGGCGGCACCGGGCTCACCCTCGCCGCCTGCGACGAGCCGCCGCCCAACGATGCGCGCTTCTTCGCCAGCCTCGACGAGTGCACCGCGGTGCACAGCCAGGCGGTGTGCGAGGACGCGCTCGGCAAGAGCGCGCAAACCCACGTCGCCGAGGCGCCGCGCTTTGCCGCCAAGGAGCAGTGCGAGGCCGAGTTCGGCGCCGGCAACTGCGAAACGCGCGGCGAGGGGATGGGCAGCTACTTCCTGCCGATGATGATGGGCTACATGATGGGCCGGTCGTTCTCCCAGCCGGTCTATCGCGGCCCGGACGGCGGCGCGTTCACCCGCAGCGGCGGCAAGTTCTACAACGTCGGCAATTTCGCCGCCGCCGGCCGCGGCGCGCCGTTCCAGCCGGGGCAGATCGCCCAGGTCCAGCGCGGCGGGTTCGGCTCGACCGCCTCGGCGTTCCGCAGCTCGGCCGGAACCTAACCGCCTTGCAGCGCGTTGCGACCGAGCCGCGCCCCGACTGGCGCGAACACGTCGAACGCGACCTCGGCTTTGCCTTCCATACCATCGACGGCGCGCCCTACTGGGACGAGACCGCCTGCTACCGCTTCACGGCGGCGGAGGTGGACGCGCTCGAGGACGCGGCCGCCGAGCTCGAGCAGATGGCGCTCGCGCTCGTTGACCGGGTGGTCGCCGCGGGGGCGCCCGAATACGCGCGGCTCCGCATCCCCGAGGCGGCTTGGGGCGCGATCGAGCGGAGCTGGAAATCGGCCGAGAAGAATCTCTACGGAAGGTTCGACCTGAGCTACGACGGGAACGGCCCGCCCAAGCTCCTCGAATACAACGCCGACACCCCGACCGCCCTGTTCGAGGCCGCGGTCGTGCAGTGGGACTGGCTCGAGGCGCTGTGGCCCGGGCGCGACCAGTTCAACTCGCTCCACGAGCGGCTGATCGAGGCGTGGAAGAATTTCGGGATCGGAAGGCGGCGCGTTCATTTCGCGGCGGTCAAGAACCACGCCGAGGACGAGGGCACGGTCGAATATTTGCGTGACACGGCGACACAGGCGGGATTGCAGACCGCGCGCGTCGCGGTCGAGGACATCGGCTGGGACGGGCGGCACTTCCTCGACCTCGACGGGCGGCCGATCGAGGTGTTGTTCAAGCTCTACCCGTGGGAATGGATCGTGGGCGAGGCGTTCGGCGAGCACCTGCTCGCCGGCGCCGCGCAAGTCATCGAGCCGGCGTGGAAAATGGTGCTGTCCAACAAGGCGGCGCTCGCGCTGTTGTGGGAGATGGCGCCGGACCATCCCAACCTGCTGCCGGCGGCGCTCGAGCCCAACCTGCTCGAGGGCACCTTGGTGCGGAAACCGATCTTCGGCCGCGAGGGCGCTAACGTGCAGGTGATCGAGCGGGACCGCGTCGTCGCCGAGACGGGCGGTGCGTACGGCGCCGAAGGGTTCGTGTACCAGGCGCACGCGGGGCTCCCCGCGTTCGACGGCAACTATCCGGTGATCGGCGCCTGGGTGGTGGCGAGCCAGCCGGCCGGCATCGGCATCCGCGAGGATTCGACGGCGATTACCCGCGACACGAGTCGCTTCGTGCCGCATTATTTCGAATGATGCACATGGACATGATGACCTCGCTCGCCGGGATCGGGGCGTTCTTCGCCTATTTCGCGGCCGCGCTCGGCGCCGAGGCGATCTTCCTCGCGCTCTACATGGCGGTCACCCGCCACGACGAGGCGGCGCTGATCCGCGCCGGCAACGCGGCGGCGGCGGTGAGCCTCGCCGGGGCGGTCGTCGGCTTCACCCTGCCGCTCGCGAGCGCCATGGTGAACGCGGCCTCGCTCCTCGACATGATCGTGTGGGCGCTTGTTGCGCTCGTCGTGCAGCTTGCCGTCTATCTGGTCGCAGGCGTGTTGCTGCGGGGTCTGTCGCAGCGCATCGAGACGGGCGACCTCGCGGCCGGCATCTCGCTCGGCACCGCCTCGCTCGCCGTCGGCATCTTGAATGCGGCGGCGATGACGTATTAGCGGGATGCGCTCCCGCCGCCAGATGCGCTAGCATGTGGCGAGCCCGGCAACCAACCAATAACGAGGGAGAGAGCGTCCCATGGCCACGGCAACCGCGCATGCCACCGCAAAGCCCAAGACGAAGACGCAGGTGATCGCGATCGAGGAGCACTATTTCGACCCCGACATCGCCGCCGCGCTGGGCGGCAACCGCCAGCCGCCGCAGATCGTCGAGCGGTTGAACGACCTCACCAACGTCCGCATCAAGGAGATGGACGAGGGCGGCATCGACATCCAGGTGCTGTCGCACGCGCCGCCGGGGCCGCAGAACCTCGACCCGGCGACCTCGGTCAGGCTCGCCAAATCCACCAATGACAAGATCGCGGCGCTGATCAAGCAACACCCGACGCGGTTCGGCGCGTTCGCGGCGCTGCCCACCCCCGACCCCAAGGCCGCGGCCGACGAGCTCGAGCGCTGCGTCGGCAAGCTCGGCTTCAAGGGCGCCATGGTGCACGGGCTGACCGGCGGGCTGTTCATCGACGACAAGAAATTCTGGCCGATCCTCGAGCGCGCGGCGAAGCTCGACGTGCCGATCTACGTCCACCCCGGCAATCCGCATCCCGCGGTGGTCGAGGCCTACTACAAGGATTACGCCAAGGACTATCCGGGCATCCTGTCGGCCGGCTGGGGCTACACGGTGGAGATGGCGACGGCGGGCGTCCGCCTCGTCTTGTCGGGCGTGTTCGACGCCTATCCCAATCTCAACATCATCCTCGGCCACATGGGCGAAGGCCTGCCGTTCTCGCTGTGGCGCATCGACCATTCGTTCCGGCGCCTCGGCGGCAAGTCGGTCGCGTTCCGCGACACGTTCTGCGAGCACTTCTACATCACCACCAGCGGCAACTTCTCGAACTCGGCGCTGCTCTGCTCGGTGATGGAGCTCGGCGCCGACCGCATCATCTTCTCGGTCGACTGGCCCTACGTGATGAACCGGCCGGGCACCCAATGGATGGAGGGCATTCCGCTCGGGCCGGAGGACCGCGAGAAGATCCTCAACGGCAACGCGAAGCGGCTCCTCAAGATGTGATCCGATGCAGACGATCTTCGTGTTCGTGAAGTGCGAGCTGGGCCAGGCCTACAAGGTGGCCGACAAGGCGGTGCTCGACATCGAGCAGGTGTCCGAGGTGCACTCGATCTCCGGCCAGTACGACCTGCTGATCAAGTGCTACCTCGACGA
>DASWLB010000144.1:0-5241 GCA_036396315.1 Alphaproteobacteria bacterium | reverse complement strand
GTCCTCGCGGTCTTCTGGATCGGCCTCTATCCGGCGCCGTTCCTCACGGTGATGGATGCCTCCGTCGCCCAGCTGGTCGAGCAACACCAGGCGGCGATGGCTGGCTTCAAGTCCACCGCGGTTGCGGTGCGCTAGCGATGGCGGCGATGCCCGACCTCGTCCCGGTCCTGCCCGAGCTATTGGTCGCGCTGTTCGCCATGGCGCTGCTCGTCTATGGCGCCTACGCGGGCGATCGCGCGGTGCGGTCGGTGTCGTGGATCGCGGTGCTCGTGCTCGTCGTGGCGGGCGTCGTCGTCGCCGGGGTCGCGGCGCGGCCGGGCACGAGCTTCGGCGGCCAGTTCATCCTCGACGAGTTCGCCGTATTCGCGAAGTGGCTGGTGCTCCTCGGTTCGGCGCTCACCATCGTCATCTCGCTCGCCTTCAACGAGCGCCAGGGGATGGCGCGGTTCGAATATCCCATCCTGATTCTGTTCGCGACGCTCGGCATGATGATGATGGTTTCGGCCAACGACCTCGTCGCGCTCTACGTCGCGATCGAGCTGCAGAGCCTCGCGCTCTACGTCATCGCCGCGTTCCAGCGCGACAATGCGCGCTCCTCGGAGGCGGGGCTCAAGTATTTCGTCCTCGGCGGGCTGTCCTCCGGCATGCTGCTATATGGCCTTTCGTTCGTGTACGGCTTCGCCGGCACCACCAATTTCGACAAGCTCGCCAGCCTGTTCGGCGTCATGGGCGAGCCGTCGACCGGCCTGATCGTCGGGCTCGTCTTCGTCATCGCCGGCCTTGCCTTCAAGCTCGCCGCCGTGCCGTTCCACATGTGGACTCCCGACGTATACGAAGGCGCGCCGACGCCGGTGACCGCGTTCTTCGCCGCGGCGCCCAAGATCGCCGCCTTCGCTTTGACCATCCGCGTCCTGGTCGGGCCGTTCGGCGACCTGTTCGCTCAATGGCAGCAGATCATCGTGGTGATCGCCGTTCTGTCGATGGTCCTGGGCGCGCTCGCCGCGATCATGCAGTCCAACATCAAGCGGCTCTTGGCCTACAGCTCGATCGGCCATGTCGGCTATGCGTTGATCGGCGTCGCCGCGGGCTCCGAAGCCGGGGTGCAGGGCGTCCTGATCTATCTCGCGATCTACGTCGTCATGGTCATCGGTACGTTCTGCTGCGTGCTGTGCATGCGCCAGTACGGCCGCCCCGTCGAATCGATCGCGGACCTTGCCGGGCTGTCGCGCACCCACCCCCTGATCGCACTCGCCTTCGGGGTGTTCATGTTCTCGATGGCCGGCATCCCGCCGCTCGCCGGGTTCTTCGGCAAGCTCTACGTATTCCTCGCGGCCGTCGAGGCCGGTCTGTACGTGCTCGCCGTCATCGGCGTGCTCACCAGCGTCGTGGCCGCGTTCTACTATCTGCGGATCGTGAAGCTGATGTATTTCGACGATCCGGCCGAGGGGTTCGAGCGCCCGATCCCGCGCGAAGTCGGCTTGGTCATGGCGGGTACCGGGCTTCTCACCTTCCTGTTCTTCATTCATCCCTCGCCGTTGATCGCCGGCGCGAAGGAGGCGGCGGCGGTGCTGTTCGCCGGGTGACCGTGACGCGCGACCTGCCGCCGGGCTACCGCAAGGTCGCCTTCGAGGAGATCGACTCGACCAACGACGAGGCGCTGCGGCGCGTGCGCTCGGGGCGGGCGCGGAGCGACGAGGTGGCCGTCATTGTCGCCGCGTGCCAGGCCTCCGGCCGCGGGCGCCAGGGGCGCCGCTGGCAGTCTCCGTCCGGCAACCTCTACATGACGCTGCTGGCGGCCGCGCCCGATCGGCGGCATTCCCCTGAGCTTGCCTTCGTCGCCGCGGTTGCGGTTGGCGAATCCGTGTCCGCCGCCCTGCCGGGAAAGCTCACGCTCGGCTATAAATGGCCGAACGACCTCATGTGCGGCAGCCGGAAGGTGGGCGGCATCCTGATCGAGATCGAGACATCGCCCGACGGCGCGGATTTCGCCGCCATCGGCATCGGGCTCAACGTCGCCCGGGCACCGGATGGGCTGGCGCCGGCCGCGACCGCTCTCGCTGCCGAAGGCGCTGCCGCCATCGCGGCGGGCTCGCTCGTCGCGCCGATCTGCAAAGCGTTCGGCGAGTGGCGCGCGCGTTGGCTCGCGCAAGGGTTCGCGCCGGTGCGCGCGAACTGGCTCGCCGGGGCGCAAGGGCTTGGCGCGGCGGTCGTGGTGCGGACGGGCGAGGGGACGCTCGACGGCGTGTTCGAAGGCCTCGACGAGAAAGGCCGGTTGGTCCTTCTCCAGGGCGCGTCGCGGCGGCGCATCGCCGCCGCCGAGCTCTTGACGGCGGGCGTCTGACCCATGCTGCTCGCGATCGACAGCGGCAATACCAACGTCGTCTTCGCGGTGTTCGACGGCGAAACGCCGAAGGGCGAATGGCGCTCCTCGAGCGACGCCAAGCGCACCGCGGACGAATACGCCGTGTGGCTGTCCCAGCTCATGCGGCTCGAAGGCATCGACGCCGCCAAGATCGACGAGGCGATCATCGCCACCGTGGTGCCCGAGGCGCTGCACGGCTTGAAGACTTTGTGCCGCCGCTATTTCAATTGCGAGCCGCTGGTCGTCGGCGAGCGCGGCGTCGATATCGGCGTTGCCGTCAGAGTGGACGCGCCGGACGAGGTGGGAGCCGACCGGCTGGTCAACGCCGCCTCGGCGCACGCGCGGTTCGGCGGGCCGCTGATCGTGATCGATTTCGGCACGGCCACCACCTTCGACGTGGTCGATGAAGACGGCGCCTATTGCGGCGGCGTCATCGCGCCTGGCATCAACCTGTCGCTCGATGCGCTGCACCAGGCCGCGGCCAAGCTGCCGCGCATCGCCGTCGAGCGGCCGGAACGGGTCATCGGCAAGCGCACCATCCCGGCGATGCGTTCGGGCATCTACTGGGGCTATGTCGGGCTGATCGAAGGCGTCGTCGCGCGCATCCGCGAGGAATTCGGCGCCGAGATGAAGGTGATCGCGACCGGCGGGCTCGCGCCGCTGTTCGCTGGCGCAACGCAAGTGATCGAGCATCTCGACCCCGACCTCACCTTGCGCGGGCTCGCCCAGATCAACCGGCGCAACCGCCGCCGATGAACGATTTCCCGGACTACGCGCGGAACGGCGAGCTCCTGTTCGTGCCCCTGGGCGGCGCCGGCGAGATCGGCATGAACCTTTCGCTCTACGGCTATGCCGGCCAGTGGCTGATGGTCGATTGCGGGGTGTCGTTCGGCGACCAGACCTCGCCCGGCGCCGACATCGTCGTGCCCGACCCGACGTTCATCGCGGAACGGCGCGACCGCCTCGCCGGCATCCTCATCACCCATGCGCACGAGGACCACATCGGCGCCGTGCCGTACCTCTGGCGCCGCTTCCGGCGGCCGGTCTATGTCACGCCGTTTGCCGGCGCGCTGCTGCGGCGCAAGCTGGTCGAGGCCGGCATCGAGCGCGAAGTGCCGGTCACCGAGTTCCCGCTCGGCGGCGCGATCGAGATCGGCCCGTTCCGGATCGCGTCCATCCCGGTCGCGCACTCGATTCCCGAAGGCCAGATCATCGCCATCGCCACCAAGGCGGGCACCGTCATTCACGCGAGCGACTGGAAGCTCGACCCCGCGCCCCTCGTCGGACCCGTGACCGACGAGGCGGCGTTGCGGCGTTTCGGCGATGCCGGCGTGCTCGCGCTCGTGTGCGATTCGACCAATGTGTTCGTCCCGGGCGAGGCGGGCTCCGAAGCCGCCGTACGCGAAAGCCTGACCGAGCTGCTCGGCCGCTACGAGCAGCGCGTCGCCGTCACATGCTTCGCCTCCAACATCGCCCGCGTCGAATCGATCGCCCACGCCGCCATGGCGAACGGCCGCTCGACCGCCCTGATCGGCCGTTCCTTGTGGACGGTGACCTCGGCCGCGCGCGAATGCGGCTACCTTGCGACCACCGATGCGTTCGTCGATGAGGAAGCGGCGGGCTATCTGCCGCGCGACAAGGTCGTGTACGTCATGACCGGCAGCCAGGGCGAGCCGCGCTCGGCGCTCGCGCGCGTCGCGGCCGAGGACCATCCCGAGGTAACGCTCGATCCGGGCGACGTCGTCGTGTTCTCCTCGCGCGTCATACCCGGCAACGAAGTGGCGATCGGCAAGCTTCAAAGCCGGCTGGCCCGGCTTGGCGTGGGGATCGTCACCGAGCGGGACCATTTCGTGCACGTCTCCGGCCATCCGGCGCGCGACGAGCTGGCCCATCTGTACCGCTGGGTGCGCCCGCGCCTCGTCGTTCCGGTGCACGGCGAGGCTCGCCATCTGTACGAGCACGCGCGGTTCGCGCGCGATTGCCAGGTGCCGGCGGCGCTGATCGCGGAGAACGGCACGATGGTGCGGCTTGCGCCCGGGCCGGGCGAGATCGTCGGCCATGTGCCGGTCGGGCGACTTGCGGTGGACGGCACGCGTATCGTGCCGGCGGACGGCGAGCTGATGCGGGCGCGCCGCCGCATGGCGTTCGGCGGCGCGGCGGTGGTGACCCTGGTGCTCGACCGCAGGGGGCGGCTTGCCGCCGATCCGCAAGTCGCCTTGCCCGGCCTGGTCGAAGGACCCGACGAGGCCCAATCGGACGCCGCGCAGGCGGCGATCGACGCCGCATCGGACGCGGTCGAGGGGCTCGACAAGGACCGGCGCAACGACGACGAGGCGGTGGCGGAAGCCGTTCGCCAAGCCGTGCGCCGCGCGCTGCACGCCTCCGTCGGCAAGCGCCCGATGACCCGCGTGCATCTGGTGCGGGTATGACCCCATGGCCGCGCACGCGCCATGACCTGGTTCTCGGCCGCCGTCGTTTACGTCATCGTGTGGTGGATCGTGTTCTTCATCGTGCTGCCGTTCGGGGTGCGTTCGCCGCACGAGGCGGGCGAGGAGGTGCCGCCGGGCCACGCGCCGAGCGCGCCGGTGCGCCCGCGGCTTTGGCTCAAGACGGCGATCGTGACCGCCGTGGCGACCGTCCTATGGGGAGCGATTTGTTACGCGATCGTCAACGACCTGATCGCGTTGTGACGTGCCCGAGCCGACGATGAGCTATTGCGACGCCGCGCCCGGCCATCCCTTCCACGGGCCTTATCACGACACCGAGTACGGCTTCCCGCAGCGCGACGAAGCCGTGCTGTTCGAGCGGCTCGCGCTCGAGATCAACCAGGCCGGACTCTCCTGGCTGATCGTGCTCAAGAAGCGCCGGGCGCTGTTCGA
>DASWLB010000143.1:0-2198 GCA_036396315.1 Alphaproteobacteria bacterium | reverse complement strand
GGCCGCGGCGCGGCACCGGCGCGAGGTAGGGCGCATCGGTCTCGACCAGCAGCCGGTCGAGCGGAACGTCGCGCACGATTTGCCGCAAATCCTCGGCATTGCGGAAGGTCACGATGCCGGAGATCGAGATATAGAAGCCGATCTCGATCGCCGCCTCGGCGAGCGCGCGGCCCGAGCTGAAGCAGTGCATGACGCCCCTGAGCCCGCCGGCGCGGGCGCCGTCGCCGAGCATTTGAGACACATCCGCGTCGGCGTCGCGGGCGTGCACGATGAGCGGCAGGCCGCCTGCGCGCGCCGCCGCGATGTGCACGGCGAAGTTCCGCCGCTGCGCGTCGCGCGGGCTGCGGTCGTAGTAGAAGTCGAGCCCGCATTCGCCGATCCCGACCACCTTGGGGTGGGCGGCGAGGGCGACGAGGCGGCTCGCGTCCTCCACCCCCTCCTCCGCCGCCTCGTGCGGATGGACGCCGACCGAACACCAGATGTGCGGATCGGCCTCGGCGATCGCCCGCACCGCGTCGAACCGGCTCAGATGCGTGCAGATGGTGACCAGGGTGTTAACGCCGGCGGCGCGGGCGCGCGCGATCGTCGCCGCGCGGTCCGCATCGAACACGTCGAAGTCGAGATGGCAGTGGCTGTCGACCAGCATGAAGCCAGTTTAACCGGCGCCGGCGGCCCCCGCCTCCGCCTCGACGAATCGCGGGAAGATGCCTTCCGGCTTGGGCAAGACCGTCCCCGGCGCGAGCGCGCCGCCCGGTCCGACAGTGGCGAAGCCGCGCGAAGCCGCCGGCACCGCGAGCTGATCGAGCAGTTTCGCCATGGCGTCCGGCATGAAGGGCTGGAGCACGACGGCGATATGCCGGATGGTCTCGGCCAGCACGTAGAGCACTGTCCCCATGCGCGCCGGGTCGTCCTTCCGGAGCGCCCAAGGCGCCTGGCGGTCGACATAGGTGTTGGCGGCGCGCACCACGGACCACACGACGTCGAGCGCCTCGTGGAAGGCCTGGACGTCCATGCGCCCGCGCACCGCGTCAAGGAGTCGGTAACCCTGGTCGAGCAGCGCCTGGTCGTCGGCGGTGTACGTTCCCGGCTCGGGCAGCCTGGCGCCGCAATTGCGGTTCACCATGGCGAGCACGCGCTGCGCCAGATTGCCGAGGTCGTTGGCAAGGTCGCCATTGAGCCGCCCCACCATGGCGCGATGCGAGAAGTCGCCGTCGTTGCCGAACGGCACCTCGCGCAGCAGGAAATAGCGCACGGAGTCGAGCCCGTAGCGCTCGACGATGGCGTGCGGCTCGATCACGTTGCCGAGCGACTTCGAGATCTTCTGCCCCTCGTTGGTCCACCAGCCGTGCGCGAAGATGCGCCGCGGCACCTCGAGGTCGGCGCCCATCAGGAACGCCGGCCAATAGACCGCGTGGAAGCGGAGAATGTCCTTGCCCACCATGTGCAGGTCGGCCGGCCAGTAGCGGCGGAACATCGCGCCGTTAACGTCCGGGTAACCGACCGCCGTGAGGTAGTTGGCGAGCGCGTCGAGCCACACATACATAATGTGTCCCGGATCGCCCGGCACCGGCACGCCCCATTTGAAGCTGGTGCGCGAGATCGACAGGTCCTGCAGCCCGCCCTTGACGAAGCTCACCACCTCGTTACGGCGCGATTGCGGAAGGATGAATCCCGGGTTGTCGTCGTAATACTTGAGCAACCGGTCCTGCCACGACGCGAGATCGAAGAAGTAGCTCGGCTCCTCCACCCATTCGGCCTCGGCGCCGGACGGTGCGATCTTCTTGCCGCCCGGTCCGTCCTTCAGCTCGCTCTCGGCGTAGTAGGCTTCGTCGCGCACCGCGTACCAGCCTGCATAGGTGCCGAGCCGAATATGACCGTTCTCGGCGAGCTTCTCCCACAGCGCCTGCGACGCCACGATATGGCGGGGCTCGGTGGTACGGATGAAGTCGTCGTTCGAATAGTTCATCCGCGTCGCGAGATCGCGGAAATTTTTCGACACCTTGTCGGTAAAGGGCTGCGGTTCCATGCCGGCGTCCTTCGCCGATTTCTCGACCTTCTGGCCGTGCTCGTCGGTACCGGTCAGGAAGAACACGTCGCGCCCGTCGAGCCGCTGGAACCGCGCCATCACGTCGCACGACAGGGTCGTGTAGGCATGCCCGATATGGGGCACGTCGTTCACGTAGTAGATCGGCGAGGTG
>DASWLB010000142.1:0-7274 GCA_036396315.1 Alphaproteobacteria bacterium | reverse complement strand
TCGCCTTCGATGAGCAGCTTCGTCTGGAAATCGAGCGCAGCGAACGGCTCGTCGAGAAGCAGAACCTCCGGGTCGTTGATGAGCGTACGCGCCAACGCCACGCGCTGGCGCATCCCGCCGGAAAGCGTCGCGGGAAAATCGTCGACGAAGCCGTGCAGCCCCAACTGGTCGAGGAGCGCCCGCGCCCGGTCGCGCGCCTCGCTGCGGCGTTCACCCCGTACTTCCAACCCCAGCGTGACGTTCTTCACCGCCGTCCGCCAGGGAAAGAGAAGGTCCTTCTGTAGCATGTAGCCGACCCGCGGCGGCATTCCAGACAGCGTCTCGCCATGCCAGCGCACCTCGCCTGACGAGGGTGCAAGGAGCCCGGACAGGATATTGAGCAGGGTGGTCTTGCCGCAGCCGGACGGCCCCACAATCGAGACGATCTCGCCCGGCATGAGCTCGAAGCTGATCTCGCCGATGACGGGAACGCTGCGCCGCCCGTCATCGTATGTCATCGTAATGCGCTCGGCGGCGAGCGGCGGGATTACTCCCGCCGCCGCGCCGGGATAAACCTCCTGCGATGCCGCGAGCTGGGTCAGCCGCCCAGCTCCTGCGCCGCCTTCTCGGCGAAGGAATTGTCGATGATCTCGTCGAAGCTCAGCGTTCCCTTCACATTGCCGAGATAGACCTGCATAGCCATCAGGTTGGCCCACTGGTCCTCTTTCACGATTACCGATTCCGCGGGAATCTTGAATTGGAGTTGGGCGTCAATGGCGGCGTCGACAACTTCCGGCGGAAGGTCAGAAAATTCCTTGCGCGCCACTTCCTTCGCAAAATCGGGATCGCTGTAGGTCAGCCTGGAGGATTCCTCGAACGCCGTCACGAGTGCCTGCACGACCTCCGGCTTCTCTGCAATGAAGCTCTCCAAAACCATGATCCCGGTGTTGCAGAACGGCCCGACATAGTTGGCGAAGTCGAAGACAACCTTGGCGCCCTGGTTCACCGCCGACGCGACGCTCGGCTGGTAGGCGATCGCCATGTCCGCCTGCCCGGCCAGCATGGCGCCGATCTCGGTGCCGGGGTTTACCTGCAGGATGGTTGTGTCCTCACCGACCTTGAGGCCCGCCGTCTCCAACATTCGCTTGGCAACCGAAAAGTTCGTATTGGGCTCCGGCGACGTGACGATCGTGAGACCCTTGAAGTCCTTCGGGTCGGTGATCGGTTCGAGGTTTTTCGACACACCGAAATAGTGCGCCCGCTGCACGACCGTGCCCACCACGACGCCTGGACCGCCCGCTTCGCGCGACATCTGCACCATGGTCGCGTCGCCTATCGCAAAGTCTGCGGAGCCGCCGAGCACCGCGGCGAAGGTCTGGGTGTCGCCGCCGGCGGCTGTGATATTCATCTTCAAGCCGTGCTTCTCGAAGATGCCGGCATGCATCCCGACATAGAGGTTGATGTAGCCGAGGTTGTGCACCGCCTCGCTGAAATTGACCTCGGTCAGCTCTTGCGCGGCCGATCCGGTCGCGGACGCGAGCGACATCACAGCCGCCCCGATCACGCTACGCGGCCAGGATCTCTTCAAGATTAAGGCTGATCTCATGACTGTACTCCCTCCGATTTGCACTGATTCTCAACGAGAGAATGAGCGCTGTCCCGATATCTCGCCGCATGATTGTATGTGCGTCAGGCGGGCTAACACTCACGCGTTCTTGCAAGCGTCATGCCAGCGCCGCCCCAGCACAGGATGGTGCGAGATCGCATTCATAATGCAGTTCTGTTCCCGGCAGCGCAATGAGGAAGATGATGCTTTTTTGGCTAAGCCGGCGTTCCCCCTCGCGTCGCGCAGCAGAAATCCCGAGCCTCTTCGCAAACAACTGGCGACCCCCTATTGGAGGGACATGGCTACTTCTCCCTTCCCGCCGTCCTCGTGGGGCGGCATCGACGACGTGATCATCGTCGGCGGCGGGCTCGCCGGGCTGTTCTGCGCGCTGAAGCTTTCGCCTCGCCCGGTCACCATCCTCTCCGGCGCGCCGATCGGCGAAGGC
Organism: Alphaproteobacteria bacterium; assembly: GCA_036396315.1. Lineage (GTDB taxonomy): Bacteria > Pseudomonadota > Alphaproteobacteria > MPNO01 > DASWLB01 > DASWLB01. Next base: position 5,244 of record DASWLB010000142.1, on the reverse strand, counting down.
GCATCCTCGGCATGGGCGCAAGGCGGGATCGCCGCCGCGCTGGGGACGGGCGACACGATCGACCAGCACGTCGCCGATACGATCGCCGCCGGCGCCGGCCTGGTGGACGAGCGTGTGGCGCGCGGCATGGCGGGCGAGGCGGCGGAGCGCATCACCGACCTCCTCGGCTATGGCGTCGGCTTCGACCGCGACCTCGACGGCGCGCTGAAGCTGTCGCGCGAAGCGGCGCATTCGCAGCGTCGCATCGTGCGCGTGCGCGGCGATATGGCCGGCGCCGCGATCATGGCCGCACTAGTCGCGGCCGTCCGCCGCACGCCCTCCATCCGCGTGATGGAGGGATACGTCGCGGAAAGCCTCCGCGCCGACGGCCAGTACGTCACCGGGCTCGTCGCACGCGACCGTCGCGGCGGACTGTCGGACCGGCTGCTCTTCGGCACCCGCGCCGTCGTGCTCGCCTCGGGCGGCATCGGGCATCTCTACGCAGTGACCACCAACCCGCCGGAAGCGCGCGGCGAAGGCCTCGCCATGGCGGCGCGGGCCGGCGCCCTCGCCGCCGACCCGGAGTTCGTCCAGTTCCATCCGACCGGTCTCGATGTCGGCCGCGATCCGGCGCCGCTTGCCACGGAGGCGCTACGCGGCGAGGGCGCCACCATCGTCGACCGCGACGGCCGGCGCTTCATGTTCGACCATCATCCCGATGGCGAACTCGCCCCCCGCGATGTCGTGGCGCGCGCGGTGCACGAGGCGCGCATCGCGGGGCGCGGCGCCTTCCTCGATTGTCGCGCGGCGATCGGCGCGAGTTTCGGGGAGCGTTTTCCGACCGTCTATGCCGCCTGCGTGGCGGCCGGCATCGATCCTGCGTCGACGCCCATTCCGATCGCGCCGGCCGCGCACTACCACATGGGCGGCGTCCATGTGGACGGCGCCGGCCGCACGACGCTTGACGGCCTCTGGGCCTGCGGCGAGGTCGCCTCGACCGGCGCGCACGGCGCCAACCGCCTCGCCTCCAACTCCCTGCTCGAGGCGGTAGTATTCGCCGCGCGGGTCGCCGAAGACATCCACGGCCTTCTGCCCAGCCACAAGGTGACGCCGTGGTCCGGATCGCCGGAGGGCGAGGTCCCGGCCGCCCCCGACGAGGATCACGAAGCAATCGGCACGCTGCGGCGCACGATGAGCCGGCATGTCGGGGTCGTGCGCGACCAGGCCGGCCTGACGGAGGCTTTGGCGACGATCGATCGCCTTTCGTCTCGCGTCCGCGGCCCCGAGGTGCGGAACACCCTCATTGCCGCGAAGCTCGTCGCCGCCGCCGCACTGACCCGCAGGGAGAGCCGCGGCGGCCACTACCGGAGCGACTTTCCCGCACCCGACCCCGCGCTCGCCGTCAGGACCTTCGTCACGCTCGACGCTGCGGACGCCGCAGCGAGGTCCGCCGTCGCGCCGCTCGAACTCGCGTCATGACGCAGGCCGTCCCCGCCTTGCCCCCGCCGCTCGTTGAGGACGCAGTCGCGCGGGCCCTCGTCGAGGATCTCGGGCGCGCGGGCGACATCACCTCGGCCGCGACGATCCCGGCGGATGCGGCCGCGACCGCGGTGATCGCCGCGCGCCAGCCGGGCATCCTCGCCGGCATCGACCTCGCCGCGGCCACGTTCCGGCAGATGCATCCGGCGATCGGGTTCGAGCCGGTCATCGCCGACGGCGGTCCGCTCGAGCCGGGCGCCGTGGTCGCGCGCGTTACCGGGCCGGCGCGGCCGATTCTCTCCGCCGAGCGCGTCGCGCTCAACTTCCTGTGCCATCTCTCCGGCATCGCCACGCTCACCCGCCGCTACGCGGACGCCATCGCTCACACGAAGGCGCGGATAACGTGCACGCGGAAGACCACGCCGGGGCTGCGCGCCTTGGAGAAATACGCGGTGCGCTGCGGCGGCGGCTCGAACCATCGCTTCGGCCTCGACGATGCGATCCTCATCAAGGACAACCATATCGCCGTCGCCGGGGGCGTCGCCGAAGCGGTCCGCCGCGCCAAGGCCTTCGCCGGTCACCTGGTCAAGGTCGAAGTCGAGGTCGACGATCTCGATCAGCTCGAGGAGGCGCTTCGCGCGGGCGCGGACGTGATTCTGCTCGACAACATGCCGCCGGAGATGCTCCGTCGGGCCGTTGCGGTCACTGCCGGGGCCGCGGTGCTTGAGGCGTCGGGCGGCATCACGCTCAACACCGTCGCGGCGATCGCAGAGACCGGCGTCGACTTCATCTCATCGGGCGCAATCACCCATTCCGCTCCTGCGCTCGACCTTGCGCTGGATATCGGCATCGAGCCCTGACGCCGAGGAGCCGGCTCCGGCCCAGCCGACCGGCAGCCTCAACGCTCTTCGCCGCTTGGCGATTGTGCCGCAGGCGCGATCGGGCTAGCAGCACGTTCGAAAGGTTGCGCGCGAGCGGAAGGCGACTCATGGCAAAATGGGTCTACGGCTTCGGGGACGGCGCCGCCGAAGGATCGGCGGCGATGAAGGAGCTGCTCGGCGGCAAGGGCGCCAACCTTGCCGAAATGGCGGGGCTCGGGCTGCCCGTCCCGCCGGGCTTCACCATCACCACCGAGGTCTGCACCTTCTTCTACACCAGCAACCGCTCCTATCCGCCCGATCTGGAAGCGGAGGTCGACGCCGCGCTTGGCGCCGTCGCCCGCTTGACCGGAAAGCGCTTCGGCGATCCCGCCAACCCGCTCCTCATCTCCGTCCGCTCGGGCGCACGCGCCTCGATGCCCGGCATGATGGATACGGTCCTCAATCTCGGCCTGAACGACGAAACCGTCGAGGCGATCGCCAAGGCCGCCGACGCGCGTTTCGCCTGGGATTCCTACCGTCGCTTCATCCAGATGTACGGCAACGTCGTGCTCGGCGTCGAACACCACGAATTCGAGGCAATCCTCGAGCTGGAGCGCGAGAAGCGCGGCGCGGCCGAGGACACCGACATGACGGCCGAAGCCTGGCAGGCGGTCGTGGCGCTCTACAAGCAGGTGGTCGAAGACACGCTCGAGAAGCCCTTCCCGCAGAACCCGCAGGAACAGCTCTGGGGCGCGCTTGGCGCCGTGTTCGGATCGTGGATGAACGCGCGCGCCATCGCCTACCGCCAGCTGCACGACATCCCCGCGAACTGGGGGACGGCGGTCAACGTGCAGGCCATGGTGTTCGGCAATATGGGCGAGACGTCCGCCACCGGAGTCGCCTTTACCCGCAATCCGTCGACCGGCGAGAAGGCGCTCTACGGCGAATTCCTCGTCAATGCCCAAGGCGAGGACGTGGTCGCCGGCATTCGCACGCCGCAGGATCTGACCGAGGCGGCGAGACAGGCATCCGGCTCGCGGCTGCCCTCGCTGGAGACGGTCATGCCGGACGCCTTCGCCGAGTTCCGCCGGATCGCCGAGCGGCTCGAGAGCCACTACCGCGACATGCAGGACGTCGAATTCACGATCGAGAACGGCAAGCTCTGGATGCTGCAGACGCGGAGCGGCAAGCGCACCGCCAAAGCGGCGCTGAAGATCGCCGTCGACATGGCGGCCGAAGGGCTGATCACGCGCGAGGAGGCGATCGGCCGCATCGAGCCGAACGCGCTCGACCAGCTCCTGCATCCGACGCTCGATCCGGACGCCGCGCGCACGCTGATCGCCCGCGGGCTGCCCGCTTCTCCGGGCGCCGCCACCGGCGAGATCGTGTTCACCGCCGAAGAGGCCGAGCGGCTGAAGAGCGAGGGGCGCGACGTTGTTCTCGTGCGCAACGAGACGAGCCCGGAAGACATCCACGGCATGGTGGCGGCCGTCGGCATTGTGACTGCGCGTGGCGGCATGACGAGCCATGCGGCGGTCGTTGCGCGCGGCATGGGAAAGCCCTGCGTGTGCGGCGCCGGGGCCCTCAAGATCGATGCGAAAGCAGGCACGATGACGGTTGCCGGAAAGGTGTGGCGGGCGGGCGACCTGATCACCCTCGACGGCGCCAGCGGCGGCGTCTTCGACGGCCGCGTTGCCACTCTGCAGCCGGAGCTCACCGGCGATTTCGGCACGCTGATGGGCTGGGCGGACGCGGTGCGCCGCATGCAGGTGCGCGCCAACGCGGAGACGCCGACGGACGCGCGCGCCGCGCGCGAGTTCGGCGCCGAGGGAATCGGGCTCTGCCGCACCGAGCACATGTTCTTCGACGGCGACCGCATCCTCGCGGTGCGCGAGATGATTCTCGCCGACGATTCCGACGGGCGCCGCGCCGCGCTGGAAAAGCTGCTGCCGATGCAGCGCGACGATTTCCGCGAGCTCTTCAGCATCATGCGCGGCCTGCCGGTCACGATCCGGCTGCTCGATCCGCCGCTCCACGAATTCCTGCCGACCACCGTGGAGGAGATCGAGCACGTGGCCGCCGCCGCCGGGCTCGACGTGGACGCCGTGCACGCCCGGGCCGCCCAGCTCAAGGAATCGAACCCGATGCTGGGCCATCGCGGCTGCCGGCTCGGCATCGCGTATCCCGAGATCTACGAGATGCAGGCCCGCGCCATCTTCGAGGCGGCGCTCGAGGTCAAGCGCCGGCACGGCACGGCGCCGGTGCCCGAGATCATGATTCCGCTCGTCGCCACGGGCAAGGAGCTCGCGCTGCTCAAGGCGCGCATCGCGGTGATCGCCGCCGAGGTCGAGGCGGAGGCGGGCGAACGCGTCGAGCACACCATCGGCACCATGATCGAGCTGCCGCGCGCCGCGTTGCTGGCCGGCGAGATCGCGCTCGAGGCGGAGTTCTTCTCCTTCGGCACGAACGACCTGACCCAGACGACCTACGGCATCAGCCGCGACGACGCGGGCAAGTTCGTCCCGGCCTACCTGCAGAAGGAGATCTACGCCGACGACCCGTTCGCGACGCTCGACGCCGAGGGCGTCGGCCGGCTGATGCAGATCGGCGTCGAGGGCGGCCGCTCCACGCGGCCGGAGATCAAGCTCGGGATCTGCGGCGAGCACGGCGGCGACCCACGCTCGATCCGCTTCTGCCAGGACCTCGGCCTGGACTACGTGTCCTGCTCGCCCTTCCGCGTCCCGATCGCCCGCCTCGCGGCCGCCCAGGCTGCGCTGGCCGAGCGGGAGTAGCGCTCACCGCTCCAGCTCCACGTCCGCCGCGTCGCCCCTTCCCCCGCGGCGGCCGTCGGACCCCAGGCAAGAGAGCTCCCCGCCCTCCCCGCCGCGCGCGACGTCGAGCTCGTACGCGCGCCCCCACGGGTCGC
>DASWLB010000141.1:0-2521 GCA_036396315.1 Alphaproteobacteria bacterium | reverse complement strand
CCGCCTTCGCCGACGCCCAGCCGGCCAGGCAGCCCGAGGCCGCGTTCATCAAATGACTACCGCTTCGCCTTCGCGGATTCGCGGGCCCGGGCGACGAACGCCCGGAGCTCCGCGAGATCGCGCGTGCCGTAGACGACCTGCTCGCCGATCACGAAGGACGGCGTGCCGCGGATGGCGAGCGCATCGGCCAACTCGAAGTTCGATTTGATCTCGCGGTCGATCTCGGGCCGGCGCATGTCGCGCTCGAGCGATTTGAGGTCGAGCCCGATTTCCTTGGCGATCGCGAACACGCGGTCGGCGTCGAGGTTGCCGTCGGCCTCCATCATCGCGTCGGTGAAGGGGACGAACTTGCCCTGGCGGTCGGCGGCGAGCGCCGCGCGCGCGGCCACCACGGAATCGGGGCCGAGGATCGGCCACACCTTGTACACGCGCCGGAGCCGCGCATCGGATTTCAAGAGCGTCTGGAGCACCGGATGGGTGCGCTTGCACACCGGGCAGCGGTGGTCGAAGAACTCGACGATGGTCACGTCGCCCTCGGGGTCGCCCGCCGCCGGCGAGGCCGGGTTGCGGAAGATCGCCTCGGCGCGCGCCACGACCGCCTTCTTCGCCTCGGCCTCCTGCGCCGCCGCCTGCTTGGCGCGCAGCCGCTCGATCGCCTCGGCGATGATTTCGGGATTCTCCAGAAGGTAGCGCCGCACGATCTCCTCGATCGCGCGCGCGTCCGGCGCGCCGGGCTCGGGCGCCTGGGCGAGCGCCGGCGCCGGCGAAGCGGCGAGCGCGAGCAGGACGGCGATCAGCGGGCGGGAGAGCGGCACCATGCGGGAATCCTTCGTTCGGGCAGCCGCGGAGGTTTCAGCGCGACCGCGCCCGGTCGGTCGCGCGCTCGATGTCCTCGGCGCGCAGCCAGCCGGGCGAGCCTTCCTTGAGCAGCCGCTTCGCGCGGATCGCCTGGCCGCGCGCATCGACCGGCTTGCCGGTCAGCAGGTTGAATTCGGCGAGCGACAGCGCCGACATGCCGAGATCGCCGTTGCGCCCGTAGGCGGTGGCGGCGAGCCGCCACGCGGTCGGGTTCGCTGTGTCCTTCTGCAGCGCCGCCATCAGGTTGCGCAGCGCCTCGCGCTCGAGCGCCGGATCGTTGATCTCGATCTGCACGTGGGCGAGGGAGGTACGAAGCAGCGGCTCGTTCGGCGCGAGCCGCACCGACTCGACGTACGGCGCCAGCGCCTCCTTCACTTTGCCGGTCTCGAACAGCATCTGGCCCTTGAGCTCGTGGAAGTACGGGTTCTTCGGCTCCTCGGCGATCAGCCCGTCGACCAGCGGCACGGCGGCGTCGAGCCGCGCGGCGCGGTACAACGCGATGGCGCGGGCATAGCGCGCGGGAAGCGAAGCGTCCTTGTCGGGATAGGCCTGCTGCGTGCGCGCGACCGGCTCGACGAACCCGACCAGCTTCGCCCGCATGCGCCGGAACATCTCCTCGAACCGCGGATTGGCCGCGACGCCCGAGTTGGGCGACTTGGCGACATGGTTGCGCACGAACTCGGCGCGGTCGCGGGTCAGCGGGTGGGTCAGCACGTACGGATCCTGCCGGGCGGCCGACAAGAGCTCCTGGTCGCCCAAGATGTCGAAGAATTCCGCCATTCCGCGCGCCGATTGGCGCGTACGGTCGAGATACTGCAGCGCCGCCTGGTCGGCCGCCTGCTCCTGCACCCGCGAATACTGCAACAGCGTGCGCTCGGCGAGATGGATGCCGCCCGCCCCGACCGCGACCGCCGCGCCGCCCTGGCCGGTGCCGACCGCGATCAGCACGCCCAGGATCTGGGCGATCAGCGCCTGGTTGGAGGCCCCGCGCAGCTCGTCCGCCATGCGCGCGAGATGGCCGCCGGCGATGTGGCCGGTTTCGTGGGCGATCACCCCGATCACCTGGAGCGAGTTCTCGGCCCGCATCAGGAGGCCGGTGGTGACGAAGATATTCTGCCCGCCGGCCACGAAGGCATTGAGCGCCTTGTCCTGTATCAAGTAGACGTTGACGGCGTCGGGATCGAGCCCGGCGGCATCGAACAACGGCGAGGCGTAGGCCCGAATGGTGTTCTCGATCTCGGCATCGCGGATGAGGCCGAGCCCGGCCCCCCAGCCGGGCCCGACCGTCAGGACCGTCGCGGCGAACGCGGCCGCGGCAGCGGTGCTGCGGAGGGCTGGGAATCTGGTCAAGCGGCGGGCTCCGATCGGGCCCTATGTAGGTAAGGGCCGGTTTATATTGCGTCAATGGGCGGCCTTGGGCCTCCTCGCCCTCGCGTCCGGCTGCGGCGGCGGCCCGCCGCAGGACGATGAGGGCCGCATCATCGGCTTCGCCGGCATCGTCGCGGGCGATGAGCCGCGCGCGGTGCTGATCGCGCGTTCGGTGCTGACCGCGGGCGGCACCGCGGGCGATGCGGCCGCCGCCTACTATTTCGCGCTGACCGTGACCTTGCCGTCGCGCGCGAGCCTGGGCGGCGGCGGGGTGTGCGTGGTGCACGAGCCCGCG
>DASWLB010000140.1:0-3194 GCA_036396315.1 Alphaproteobacteria bacterium | reverse complement strand
AATGAACGGCGACACACCGTGGTGGGACAGGGGCGCGCTGGCGCGGCGGAGGCCGTACCTGGCAGCACGCGCGCGGATCGCCGATGCGGCGCGGCGCTTCTTCGCCGCGCGCGGCTTCGTCGAGGTCGAAACGCCCGCGCTGCGGCGCTCGCCCGGGATCGAGCCGCACCTCCGCCCGTTCCGGACCGAGCTTGCCGAGCCGTTCGACGGCCGGCGCCGCACGCTCTACCTCCACACCTCGCCCGAGTATGCGATGAAGAAGCTGCTCGCGGCGGGCATCGAACGTCCGTTCCAGTTGGCGCGCGTGTTCCGCAACGGCGAGCGCAGCGCGCTGCACCATCCCGAATTCACCCTGCTCGAATGGTACCGAACGAACGAACCCTACGGCGCGATCATGGAGGATTGCGTGGCGCTGCTCGCTTCCGTTTCCGATGCGCCCTATCGCAGGGGCGCGGCGGCGTGCGATCCGCGCGCGCCGGCCGAGCGCCTCACGGTCGCCGAGGCGTTCGCGCGCGAGAGTATCGACGTGCTTGCGACCGCGGGCGATGCGGCGCGGCTCGCCGAAGAGGCGCGGCGGATCGGCGTCGATCCCGGCACGACCGGGGAGTGGGAGGACGTGGTCTTCAAGATCTTCCTCGAGCGGATCGAGCCCAAGCTCGGCCAGGGGCGACCGACCTTGCTCACCGAATATCCGGCGTCGATGTCGGCGCTCGCGCGCCTCAAGCCGGGCGACCCGCGCGTTGCCGAGCGGTTCGAGCTCTACGTCTGTGGCGTCGAGCTTGCCAACGGCTTCGGCGAGCTGACCGATGCGGACGAGCAGCTTCGCCGCTTCGAGGCCGACCGCGCGAAGCGACGTGCGCTCTACGGCGACGCCGGACCGCCGATCGACGCGGAGCTGCTGGCGGCGCTCGGTCGCATGCCGCCCGCCTCGGGCGTCGCGCTCGGCTTCGACCGGCTGGTCATGCTCGCGACCGGCGCCGAGCGCATCGAGGACGTGCTGTGGGCGCCGGTGGCGGGCGCTACTTGAGGCGCGCCGCCGCCGCGCGGGCGAGCGAGAAATCGCCGTGCTTCTTGGCGTCGATCACGCCCGGAATGACGCCGAGGTCCTTCGCCGTCTGGACGTTGCGCTGCAGCGCATCCAGGTCCACGAGCCCGTTCGGGTCGCGGTAGAAATCGTCCTTGGTGAACAGCCAGCCCTTGAAGGTCGCGGCCGGGATCTTGGTGAACGCCGAGACGATTGCGATGGCCTCGTCGTGGTTCTTGGGATCGGTATACCAGCGCACTGCGCGGATGTAGTCCTCGATCAGGTCGGTGAGCGGGCCGCGGTTCTTCGCGATGAAGTCGGCGCGGGCGGTCCAGAACGACAGGGTGCTGGCGCCGAACGCGTCGCGCATGGTGAACACCTCGCGCGCCATGGCGAGGAATTTCGGATCGTGCACGACCGTGTTGGGCGCGACGGCGAGGTCCACCTTCTTGTCGGCGAGCGCCGCCGCCATGCCCGGGAACGGCACCTCGACGGCGCGGTAGTCCGTGCCTTCCTTGAGGTTGCGCTTGCCCATGACGACCCGCGTCGCCATGTGCGTGCCGGTGCCGAACCCGTTGGTCGCGAGCATCTTGCCCTTGAGGTCCTCGACCTTGGCGATCCCGGAATCCTTGCGCACCCAGAACTGCACCGAGTAGTGGCCGGGCGCGCCGTCGGTGATCTCGTCGCAGATGATGCGAAGGTCGTCGAGCTTCGCGTTCAAGACGGCGAGCGGCAGGCTCGCGTAGTTGAGCATCGCGATCTCGATCTCACCGGCAGCCAGCGCGGTGATGTGCTGGCTGGAAGCGCCGATGCGCACCGGCTCCAGCACGTACGACTTGCCCTGGTGCTGCGCGAGCCCCGGCTTGCTGAACACGAACGGGATCATGGAGGCGGGTGTCACTACCCACCCGGCGCGGATCTTCACCGGCTGGGCGCTCGCTTCCGGCGCAAGGCCGAGCCCGAGCGCAATCCCGGCAAAGCCGGCAAACACGATGCGAATCGAATCGCGGCGACGCATGGCTCCCCTCCCGATATTGTGGAATTGAAGCAAGTGTATCAGAGGATCGCGGGGCGCGGATAGCCGCGCCCGGGGCTCACGCGGCATCCTGTCCCAACGCGTCGGCGATCGCCCGGTTGAAGTCGCGCACCGCGGCGGCGGGGCCTTGCGGGTAGCTCCAGATGCCGGCCGAGACGGCGAGGAAATCGGCGCCGGCCGCGACCAGCTCGCCGCAATTGGCGACCGTGATGCCGCCGATCGCGACGACCGGCACCGTCATCGTCTCCTGCCACCAGGTGAGGAGCTCGGGGTCGGTCCGCTCGGGAAAGCGACGCGCCGTGCCGGTCTTGGTTGTCGAGCGGAAGAATCCGCCGAATGCGACGTAGTCGGCGCCCGCCTCCGCCGCCGCCATGGCGAGGTGGCGGGAGGCGTAGCAGGTGACGCCGATGATCGCGTCGGGCCCGACGATGCGGCGCGCCTCGGCGTAAGGCGCGTCCTCCTGGCCGACATGCACGCCGTCGCAAGAGAGCTCGCGCGCGAGGTCGGGCCGGTCGTTCATGATGAACGCGACGGCGCGGTCCTGCGCGATGGGGCGCAATATTTCGGTCGCGCGGCGGATGTCGTCGTCGGGCACGTCCTTCAGGCGGAGCTGCACGCAGGCGACGTCGCCCGCATCGAGCGCGGCCTTGAGCGTGTCGCCAAACGACGCGGGCGCGAGCGCGGGTGGGGTGATCAGATAGAGCCGGCAGGTCTCGGGCTTCATCACGGCACCGCGCCCGTCGAACGCCCCGGTTACTTCGCCGCCGCGAGTTCGCGTTCGCGCGCGCCGGCAGTGGCCTTGCCCTGATAGATCTGGATGATCGCATCGAGCATGGCGAGCGCCTCGTCGCGCGGACGCTGGAACGTGTTGCGCCCGATGATCGAGCCGGTGGCGCCGCCCGCGTGGATCTCGCGGACCTCGCCCAGGATGCCGGCGAGGTCCTTCGCCTCGCCGCCCGAGAACACCACGAGCCTCCGCCCGTCGAAGCAGCTCTGCACCACGTGGCGGATGCGGTCGGGAAGCGTCGCGATCGGGATCTTCTGGCTCTCGTAGGTCTTCTTGGCGTTGTCGTCGAACAGATGCGCGGTCGGCGGCTTCACCTTCACGATGTGCGCGCCCAGCAGGCACGCCAT
>DASWLB010000139.1:0-1935 GCA_036396315.1 Alphaproteobacteria bacterium | reverse complement strand
CACCTTGGAGTACGCGGTCGCGACGGCGAGGCGCGCGGCGCCGACGGCGCGCAAGCCTTCGACGATCGCGGTCGACATCGAGCTGACCGGGAGGCCGGTGCGCGCCCGCACCTCGGCCTGCAGATCCTCGTTGAACTGCGGGCCGCGATAGAAGGTGAGCGAGGTGCCGAACAGCATGATGGCATCGACGCCCTCGGCGGCGAGCGAGTCCGCGGCGGGCACGATCCTGCCCACCGCCTGGTCGTAGCCTTCCGGAGTGAGCGAGGCGACGCCGGTGCCGCGCGCGACGAACGTCACGCCGGGATACATCAGCGCGCCATCGGCCGGCACGCGGTCCTCTTTCGTGGGAACGACGAGTCCGATCTTCATCGCGCGGCTCCTCTTGCGTTCGATACCCTTAGATCAGCACTTGGCGCGCCCCGGGGAAAGCCCCTTGTGCGACCCTCAAGCCCGCCCCACCGCCTTCTTCAAGACCGCGGCCGCGTCGGCGGGGGCGCGATCGCCGGTCCAGGCGACGTACTGGTCGGGCCGGACGAGGACGAGACGCGCGGCGAACGCTTCCCGCCCGCCGTCGAAGCTGTCGCGCACCGCCGTCAGGGGAACGCCGAGCCCGCGCGCCGCATCGAGAAAGGGCGCAGGGTCCGCATCGAACGCGAGCAGCGCGAATCCCGCGCCCAGCTCCGCGAACAAATCCCGGCCGGCGGAGAGCGGCCGCGGCGCCAGATGGTGCCCGGCGCGGGCGGCGTAAGAGTGCGCGCCGTGGGCGCTCGAGACTGCGCCCGGCGGGCCGTGCACGACGGGCGAGCCTTCGTAGTGCGGCTCGTAGGTCATCAGGCGTTCGCCCATGCCGGCGGCGCGCGCGTTCCACGCCGCCTCGAACGCGGCGCGGTCGCGATCGGGGCGGAACCGCTCGAGGAATTCGCGGTCGGATGCGATGCGCCCGGCGATGAAGTCGCGGCCGGTCTCGACGAAGATCGGGCGGCGCTCCGCGCCGTAGGAGGCGAGCAGCGCGTCGTTCCCCCAGCCCGACAGGCGGGCGGCCAGCTTCCAGCCGAGATTGACCGCGTCCTCGAGGCCGCTGTTGAGCCCGAACCCGCCATAGGGCGGATGGCTGTGCGCCGCGTCGCCGGCGATGAAGACGCGCCCGACCCGGTAGCGCTCGGCGACGGCGACGCGCATGTCCCAGAACCCGACATGGTCGAATTCGCAAGGAAACGGGAACCCGGCGGCGCGCTGCACCAGCCCGTGGAAGTCGTAATTGTCCTTGGTCGTGTCGGCGGGAACCGGCGCGTGGAAGAACCAGCCCTCGCCCACGTCGATGCGGCCGAAGAACTGCCAGTAGCCCTTGAGGTCGGGGTGCAGCGCGTTGTAGGTCGAGCGCAGCGGGAACCGCTCGAGCCTCTCGTGCAGCGCGCGCGAGCGGAACACGGCGAGCACCATGAGCTGGTCGAAATCGGCGCCGCCGCGGGCGATCCCCGCCTGGTCGCGCACCGTCGAGTGCCCGCCGTCGCACCCCACCAGGTAGTCGGCCTCGAGCACCGCGCGCGCCTTCCCGTCGCGCTCGGCGATGGTCGCGCGCACGCCGTCCGCATCCTGCGCGATCGATTCCGCCGACCAGCCGAAGCGGGCCTCGACGCAGGCGAGCTCCGCCATTTTCGCCCGCAGCACCTTTTCCATCAAATATTGCGGCAGGCGCTCGACGTCCTGGAAATAGTACGGCCGCACGATCTCGCGCTGCGGCGGCGCGTACCAGTAGGGGCTCGTCAGGTCGCCGTAGGCGACGATGCCGCTGACCGGGATGCCGGGCGGCATGAGGCGCTCGGCGCGCAGCGCATCGACGATGCCCCAGCGCTGGAAATGCTCGAGGGTGCGGGGCGCGAGGTTCTGGCCCTTGGGGATGCGCTGCGGCTCGCGGTAGCGCTCGACGAGGGCGCA
>DASWLB010000138.1:0-2277 GCA_036396315.1 Alphaproteobacteria bacterium | reverse complement strand
CGAGCTGCCGAAGAAGGAGGCCGACGCCGTGCTCGGCGCCAACGCGGTCAAGCTGTTCAAGCTATAGATGCACGGTTCGCAAGGCAGGGGTGCGTTGGACTTGGCGCCCCCCGCGACCTAATATTCCGGCAGATCGGGCGACCGGCCCGAAGACGAAGGGAGCCCCGCATGGCACGGCTCAAGGAACCCGAACCGAAGCTCGAGACGATCGCGGCGTCGATGAATTACCATCTCGACACCGGCGCACGCCCCTGGACCTTCACCGGCGGCCCCGGCTCGACCGAGCGGCGCAGTACCGGCAAGCAGGACCCGCACACGGTGACGATCCGCGACGGCCGCCCGGTCGCCGGCGACTTCGAGCTCGACGTGCACGGGTTCAAGTTCATCCGCCACGACACGAAGATGGCGGACTTCTACGACGAGGCGCAGATCCGCACGGTCTACTACCCCGAGATGGAAGAGGTGGTGAAAAAGTACTCGGGCGCGAAGCGCGTGCTGGTGTTCGACCACACGTTGCGGCTTGCCGACGACGACGACCGCGAGCGGCGCAAGCTGCGCGAGCCGGTGCTCCGCGTCCACAACGACTACACCGAATGGTCGGGGCCGCAGCGCGTCCGCGACCTCCTGCCCGACGAGGCCGACGAGCTTCTCGCGCGCCGCTTCGCCATCATCCAGGTGTGGCGGCCGATCCGAAAGCCGGTCGAGACCATGCCGCTCGCCATCTGCGATGCGCGCTCCATCCACGCCAAGAACCTTGTCGTGTCCGAGCGGCGCTATCCGGGGCGCGTCGGCCAGACCTACGCGATCACCTTCGATCCCGGACACGTCTGGTACTGGTTCCCGCGCATGCGGCGCGAGGAAGCGGTGATCTTCAAGGTGTACGATTCGATGAAGGATGGGCGCGCGCGCTGGACGGCGCACAGCGCGTTCGCGGACCCGTCCTCGAAGCCGGATTCGCCGCCGCGCGAATCGATCGAGATCCGCACCATCGCGTTCTTCTGAGGCGCGGCGGCAATCATCGTCTGCAGGGGCGGGTCTAAGACCCGCCCCTACTTTGAGAGGCTCAACAGCGTCCAATGCTCGCCCGGCGCGAGGCCGGCGAGCTCGCGCCCGGATTCGCGCAGGAACACGTCGGTGGTGAGGAAGTGTTGCGTGCCCGAGTAGGTGTCGCGGAAGCAGCGCTGCAACGCGCTCGACCTGAGCGCCGTGCCGCCGCCGGTCTTGTAGCACCAGGCGACCACCTCGGCGATCTCGGACGTCGCATGGTTGAGGGCGAGCCGCATCAGGGTGATCTGGCGCGTCGTCATCTTGCCGCCGGCGTCGAGGTTCGCCTGGATGTCGCCCCAGGTTTCGTAGATCAGCGCGTGGGCCGCACGGTAGCGCGCCTCCGCCGTGCCGTAGGCCTCGTGGAACGTCATCGTGTCGGCGAGGCCGGGCAGGTGGCCGCGCCCCGGCCGGTGCTGGCGCGCCTGCGCCGCGACCTCGTCGAGCGCGCGCCGCCCGACGCCGAGGATCCAGCCGGTGTGGCCGAGCGCCGTCATGCCGATGATGCCGATCGAGAAAATGTTGCCGCCCTGCACCGGATCGGTCGCGTGCGGCGGGTGGGTGAACTCCGCCGGCACGAACACGTCGGTCATCGCGTAATCGACGCTGCCCGTGGCGCGGAGCCCCATCACGTCCCAGTTGCCCTTCATCTCGGCCTCGCGCGTCGGCACGATGAAGGTGAGGATATCGGGCCCATGCCCGTCCGCCGCCGGGCGCGGCTCGCCGTTCTCGACCACGATCGCGCCCGAATGGGTGTAGTCGGAGTGCAGCACGCCCGAGCCGTAGCTCCAGTGCCCCGTGAGGCGATAGCCGTTGCCGTCGACCACCGCCTTGCCGTTGGCGGCGCCCTGGCCGCAGATGATCGGGATGCCCTTGCCGAACACCTCCGCCGCCCCGTCGCGCCCGAGATAGGCGGCCGCCATCCCGGTGCAGCACTGCGCCGCCATCAGCACCCAGCCGGTCGAGCCGTCGGCGTAGGAGACCGCCTCGATCACCCTGAGCGCGTCGGTGGTCGATGCCTCGGCGCCGCCGAAGCATTCGGGGATCAGCAGCGAGAACAGGTCCGCCCCGCCGCGCATCGCCGCGACCGTTTCGCCGGTCAGGCGGCCCGCTTCCTCGCTGCGCGGACCCTCGGCGGCGATGATCGGGTGAAGCTCCCGCGCCCTGGCGAGGAGCGCGGCGGCGGACGATGCGGCTTGGGCGGACTGCGACACGCGGGGCCTCCGGTCGAAC
>DASWLB010000137.1:0-6464 GCA_036396315.1 Alphaproteobacteria bacterium | reverse complement strand
TATTCAAACAGTTACGTCAAAGGGCTGGACGATCCGTTAACGCTGTTCCGCGGCGCGTGAAGCGGCATGCCGCAACGCGGAATAGGGTTAATGGGGCGGCGCGGCGGCGGTTCTCGGCCCCGGCAGCAGCCCGGCGCGGCGCGCGGCTCGCGTCAGCCACACGGCATAGCACAGCTCGAAGGCGAGGAAGGGGACGAAGACCAGGAGCCCGAGGCCCGGCAGCGCGACGAGCAGGATCGCGGCGGCGCCCTGGGCGAGGCACAGCGCGGCGTAGAACAGGCTCACCGCGCGGTGCGACCGGCCCAGCCGGTTGAGGAGCTGGTAGAGGTGGGTGCGGTGCGCCTCGGTGACGCGCTCGCCAGCCGCGAGCCGGCGCAGGAACGTCCAGACGGTGTCGAAAATGAAGTGGAACAGGAGAAGGGCCATGACGACCGCCATATTGTGGCCGGTCTCGTGCCCCGACGCGATCACGGCGAGCGCGGCGAGCGCGAAGCCGAGGAACTGGCTGCCGGCATCGCCCATGAACACCCGGGCGGGCGGCGCGTTGAACAGGGTGAAGCCGGCGCAGCCGGCGGCAAGCGCGAGCGCGAGCCCGGCGGCGAATGTGGCGCCCGAAAGCCCGGCGCCGAGCGCGAAGGCGGCGGCCGCGACAACGCCGGTTCCGCCGGCGAGCCCGTCGAGCCCGTCCATGAAGTTGACCATGTTGGCGATCGCGACGAGCCAAAGCGCGGTCGCGGCGTAGCCCCAGGCGCCGAGCGCGACGGTGCCGGCGCCGGGCAGGTGAACTTCACGGATGACGCCGCCCGCCGCGAGGAAGATCGCCGCGGCCGCGAGCTGGCCCGCGAGCTTCGCCTTGAAGCCGAGGCGGCCGAGATCGTCGGCGAAGCCGAACGCGGCGACGACCAGGAGCGAAGCGGCGAACCCGCCGAGGAGCGCCGCGTCGGGGCGCGGCTCCCCGCTCCAGGCGGCGAGCGCCGCGAGACCCGCGAGAAAGGTCGCGACGATGGCGATGCCGCCGGTGCGCGGTACGGGACGGGCGTGCGAGGAGCGCGCGTTCGGCCGGTCGAGGATGGGGACCCGGATCATCGCCCAGGTCAGGAGCGCCGAGAGCGCCGCGAGCAGCAGGGCGGCGAGAAGGTGCTCCAGGGTTGTCGCGCTCGCCATGGCGCGGGCGGGATAGGCCATTGTCCGGGGCGCTGTCAACGCGGCCCGCAACCATTCGTTAACCCTGTCGGGGCAAGGATGGCGGCACGTCCGAGGCCAGGGACGCCAAGGTCAGGGAGATTCCGGAATGCCGAACCTCGACGCCCTCAAGACCCGCGTCGAACGGGCGGAGCGCAACCTCGACGCGGCGCGCGCGGCGCGCGACGCCGAAAGCCGGTCGCTGGTCGAGATGTGGCGCCAGATCCGCGACCGCTACGAGACGCAGGAGCGCGAGATCGAGGCGTACCGCGCCCGGGTCGCCGCGCTCGAGGACGCGCACGACGAAATGGTCGGCATGGTCGAGGCGCTGCTCGAGGCGGTCGAGACGACCGCCGGGCGCGCGGGCGACGACACCGTGCCCAAGATCACCGGCCACGCCGAGGCGCTGCTCGAAGGAAGGCCGGTCGCCGACGAATGGAGCGACCTTCCCGCCCCCGCCGAGGCGGACGCCGCGCCGCCCGACGTCGAGGTGCGCGAGCCGCGCGCCCGGCCCGACATCCGCGACCTCGTCTCGCGCGTCACCGAGGCGCGCCGGGCGGCGCTGCCCGAGGCCGAAACCGAGACCCGCGAGCTCGAGGACATCCGCGCCGAGCTCGAGCAGATCGGCGAACGCATGAACGCCCGCGCCGCGGGCGGGCGGTAGCGGCGTCGCCCTCATCCTTCGAGACGCGCCCTTCGGGCGCTCCTCAGGATGAGGAAGTATAGAAATACCACCTCATCCTGAGGAGCGATGCGAAGCATCGCGTCTCGAAGGATGAGGCGCGGCGATGCCCAGCGCTTCATCTGAGAACGACGCGCGGGCGGGCGCCGCCGCCGATCGCCGTATCCTTCGGCCGCATCAGCTCGACGAAGGTCTCGAACGCTGGACGCTGCTGCCGCGCGCAGTAAGGCATCCACCTGATCTCGGCCAGCGCGCCGGCGATGCGCCAGGGCTGGCCCTTGTAACGCTTGGGCGCCGTCAGGGCGTCGTAGATGTCGGCGGCGGCGAGGATTTCGGCGGCGGCGCCATACTCACCCTCCGCCCCCCGCACCTCCTCGAAACGGTACAGCTCCCGGATTACCGGCGCGAGCGATGCGAACCCGACGCGATCGAGCACGGCGAGCGTCGCCTCGCGGAGCTCGGTGCGCAGCGCGGCGAGCTCGGCGCCTGCGAGCGACGGGCGGTTGAGCGTCTCGGCGGCGACGGCATGCTTGCCCGAATCGTGCAGCAGCGCCGCGATCACGAGATCGCTTTCATCGATCGCGGCGACCGGTCCGGCGACCGACTCGCCCTGCGCCCGGAGATCGCGCAGGAGCGCGAGCGCGAACGCGGCGACCGCCTCGTTGTGGCCGAGCGCCGCATCGCGCGCCTGGAGGCTCGCGAAGTCGATCATCGACAGGCGCGCGCGCTTCGCCGTCTCGATCTCGGCGGCAATGCCGCCGTGCGCCGTCGCGAAGCGGCTCGTCGGATCGACCCGCCGCGCGTCCTCGAGTAAGGGCTTCAATCGGGCGACCGCGAAGCATTCCATCATCCCCTTGCCCTTGATCGCCTGTTCGCCGAGCGGCGACAGGGCGAAATAGGGCCCGATCGCGGCCGAGGTCTCCGGCGAAACGGCGACCCAGCCGGGCGGGCACAGCTCTTCCATGCGGCTCGCGACGTTCGCGGCATCGCCCAGCACGTCATAGGTGCTGCGGTTCCTCGGACCCAGCATTCCGGCGGTGACCGCGCCCGAGTTGATGCCGACGCGCATCGCGAACGGGAACTGCGCCGATAGCTCGTCCTGCAGCGCGAGCCCGGCGAGGGCCGCGTCGGTCGCATGGGTCGCGGTCTCGAACGGGACGCCGAACAACGCCATGATTCCGTCGCCGCTCGTCTTGTTCACATAGCCGCGATAGCGCTCGATCACCTCGCCCGCCCAGCTGAAGAACCGGTTGAGCAGCGCGAAGACCTCATTCGGCTCCATGCCCGAGGAGAACGCCGTGAAATCCATCAGGTCGACGAACAGGACCGAGACCTCGAGCCGCCGCGCGACGAGGCGGTCCTCGAGCAGCAGCGGGACGACCGCGGGCGGCGCCATGCGCCGCAAGAGCTCCTCGCGCAGCGCGCTTTCGCGGCGCGCGGTCGCCAGCGCCTCGGTCAACTCGGCCGTGCGCTCCGCGACCGTCCGCTCGAGCGACTCGTTCATCGATTTGAGCGCCGCGTTCGCCGCATCGAGCGCACGGCTGCGGTCCACGGCGGCCGCATGCAGCCGCGCATTGTCGATCGCGTGCGCGAGCTCGTTGGCGACGATCGACAGCACCATCTCGTCCAGCTCGTCGAACGCGCCCGGCTTCGGGCTCTCGACGGCGAGCACGCCGATCAGCCGGTCCTTGACCACGAACGGAATGGCGATCTCGCTCTCCGCGTCGGCCAATCCCGGAAGGCGCGGTATGGCGGCAAGCGCGTCGCCCTTGCCGGCTTCGACCATCTGGCGGCGCACGTTCGCGATATAGGCGCGCTGGGCGCCCATATTGCCGATGCGCGTGATGCGGCGCCGTCGCGCGGCGACGCCGAGCACCCCCTGCCCGGCCGGCACCGTCACGCCGCTGCCGGCGTCGGGGTAGCCGTGGCTCGCCGCGACCGTAAGCGTCTCTCCGGCCTCGTCCGCGAAGAGGATCATCGCATGCTCGAAGCCGAGCGAGGAGTTGAGCGCTTCGAGGCTTATCGCGAGCAGTTCGTCGAGATCGAGCGTCGTGCCGATGCGCGCCGTGATCTGCTGAACGATTCGGATCTCGTCCGACTTGCGGGCGATGTGGGCGTCCAGCGCTTCCAACGGATCGCCCGGCGGTCGTTCGGGGTTCGCGGTCATTTCCTTCGCGCGCCGCCGGGGCGGGTCACGCCGTCTCGCGCGAGCGCGACTTGCGCACCGACAGCACCCGGTAGATATCCGCCGCGCGCAGCTTGAAGATGCCGCTCATGCCGGTCATCGAGGCGATCGCCTCGATCTTCGCGTCCATCTCGTCGAACACCGGACCCGACTCCTCGGAATGGTCGTACTGCACCTCGAGGATCCATTCCTGGTAGGTGCCCGGATCGCGCACGAGGACGGACGCGAACGGATTCTCGCGCACGTTATGGTGCGTCTTGTTGAAGAACTGGTGCGACAGCGCGACGTGGTTCGCGTCCACGTAATAGACCTGCGAGATCTCGGTCACGTTGGGCTCGCCGGCGAGCGAGCAGGTCGCGATCGTCGACGGGATGACGCCCTCCATCGCGGGCGTGATCTCTTCGGGTAACAGGCCCGTCGAGATGAGGCGGGCCCCGCTCACGGAGAGGCCTCGAACGTGATGCGCTTGCCGGCGCCGGGACCGGGCGTCTGGACGAAGATGTCCTCGACCCGCATGGTCACCGCGGTCGCGGGCCAGCTGGCGTAGCCGTAAACCATGTCGCGCCGGTAGCCGACCGACTCGAGCCGAGCGCTCGCCTTGGCCTTGAAAATGTCGTGGAGGGCGCGGTCGTCCTCCGAGGCGGGCCGGTCGGCGACAAACCGGCCCTTGAACTGGTAAGTGGCGTGGCTGATCGGCTCGACCACCGTGAGCGCGATGCGGCCGTTGTCACGGTAGCCGGCGAGGATTTGATCGCCCTCGGCGTGCGGCACCAGGAACTCGATCGTGTCGCGCGGCGCATCGACCCGGAGACCCGCCGTAATGGTCGCAAAGGGGTGAAGGCGCCGATCGCGGCTTCCGGCGAAGGCGAGCACGGGGCCGTTCAGATGACGCACCAGTTCGTCCGGGATCATGCCGGCGGTCTCGATCCGATCATCGCGTCGCGCGCCGCCCGTCGCGCGGGCGGGCCGCGAACCTATCACAACGCCAAGCGCGAAAAAACGCGGCCGTCGCCGCGACCCCCGCCCCTTGCCGCACCAGCCGATTTTTGCCAAGGTTCGCCACCGCTCGACACAACCAAGCATCGTGGGAGATCCAACGTGAGGCTCATCTCGTATCGGCAAGGCGGCCAGGCCGGCGTCGGCGTCATGGTCGACGACAAGGGGTTCGTCGCGCTGTCGAAGGCGGCGCCCGAGCTGCCGAAGACGCTCAAGGGCATCCTCGAGTCGGGCGCGCTCGCCAAGGCCGAAGCGGCCGCGAAGGGCAGGAAGGCCGACCTCACGTTCGACCAGGTCGAGCTCGATCCGGTCATTCCGGACCCGCAGGCGATCTGGTGTCTCGCGCTCAACTACAAGCTCCACATCAACGAGACCGGCCTCACCACCTCGGCCAAGTATCCGCAGATCTTCCTCCGCATGCCGTCGAGCCAGGTCGGCCATATGCAGCCGATCCTCTGCCCCGACCCCGCGGTCGCCACCAAGTACGAATACGAGGGCGAGCTTGCCGTCATCATCGGCAAGGGCGGGCGCCATATCCCGGTCGACAAGGCGCTCGACCATGTCGGCGGCTATTCGATCTACAACGAAGGCTCGGTGCGCGAGTACCAGTCGCACAACCGCCAGTTCGGGCTCGGCAAGAATTTCGAGCAGTCGGGCGCGTTCGGTCCGTGGCTGATGACGCCCGACGAGTTCGGCGACCCGTCGAAGAAGCGGATCATCACCCGCGTCAACGGCATCGAGCGCCAGAACGCGACCACCGACCTGATGGTCTTCGGCGTGCCGCAGCTCATCAACTACCTGTCGCAAGGCTATTACCTGCGGCCGGGCGACGTGATCGTGTCCGGCTCGCCGGGCTCGCTGCCGCCGCATCCCGGCGAGACGCCGCCGCCCAATTCCGGCGGGGTGTACGTGCCGGGCATGGTGCAGATGAAGCCGGGCGATGTGTGCGAGGTCGAGATCTCCGGCCTCGGAACCTTGCGCAACCCCGTCGTCGCGGACGCGCCGGCCAAGTACGCGACGTCGCTGTTCAGGGGTCGGGCGCCCGCGATGGCGAAATAGGCCGGCGCCGTGGACACGGGCATCGGCCAGCCGCTGCGGCGGCGGGAAGATTTGCGGCTGGTCAGCGGCGAAGGGCGCTACTCGGACGATTTTTCGCTGCCGAACCAGGCGTACGGGGTCGTCGTCCGCTCGCCCCATGCGCACGCCAGGGTGACGCGCATCGATGTCGCCGACGCGCGGCGCGCGCCGGGCGTCGTTGCCGTGCTCACCGCCGCCGATTACGCCGCCGACGGGCTGAAGGGCATCCCGCACAACGCCATGGCGGTGAAGCCCGAGGACTTCACCAAGCCGTGCTTCGGCTACCCCGACGGGCGGCCGGCCTACGACCGGCCGCATCTGCCGCTGGTCGCCGACACGGTG
>DASWLB010000136.1:0-19101 GCA_036396315.1 Alphaproteobacteria bacterium | reverse complement strand
TCGTGCGCAGCACGACGACCGCGAGCGCGAGCGTGAGGATCGGGCTGAGCGCGTTGAGGAGCGCCGCGTTCACCGCCGTCGTCGTCTGCAGCCCGTAGAAGTACGGCACCGAGAATCCGCTCATCCCGAGCACCGACGAGCACACCCCGTGATAGACGATGATGCCGAGCGCCTTGGCGTCAGGCACGAAGGTTTTCCCCTCGGCGAGCTCGAGCGCGTAGAACGGGATCATGATCGGGATGGTGAAGCCGCTGAGCGCCAGCATGAAGGCGATCGGATCGAGATCGACCGGCTTCCAGCGGATCGCCACCGTGTAGCCCGCCCACACCGCCATGGCGACGAGGATCAACAGGTCGCCGATCTCGACCGTGAGCGCGGCGATCGCATCGAGCCGCCCGTGGAACACGATGATCGCCGCGCCGACCAGCCCGATCAGCATCCCGGCCGTCTGCAGGATCGACATTCTCGTGCGCAGCACGACGACCGCGAGCGCGAGCGTGAGGATCGGGCTGAGCGCGTTGAGGAGCGCCGCGTTCACCGCCGTCGTCGTCTGCAGCCCGTAGAAGTACGGCACCGAGAATCCGCTCATCCCGAGCACCGACAGGAAGGCGAGCCAGGGCCAGCGCCTGATCGCCACGTCGCGGCTGCGCCACAGGGCAGGCCCCCCGAGCGGCAGCAGGATCACGAAGGCGAGCAGCCAGCGCCAGAAGGTGAGCCCCATCGGCGGGACGGTGTCGGCCGCCATGCGCCCGGCGATCGCGCTGCCGCCCCAGAACAGGGCGGAAAACGCGAGCAGTGTCGCCGCCACCCAGACGGCATCGAACACCCCCCGCCTCGTTGCCGCCGGATCTGCCCGCGTCGCCACGTTGTCCCCCGCAAAAGCGGCGCACTCTAGACGGGATTGCCGCCCGAGACGAGGCTTGACAGGTGCGCCTACCCCCTCCACGTTAGCAGCCGTGACCTGGGGTGTCCCGCGGGCCCGCCCGCCGGACTGAGAGTAGACCCACAGAACCTGACCTGGGTGATGCCAGCGTAGGGAGCCGTCACGCAAATCCCGCCACGGGACTTCGCGCGCACCGGCTCCGGACAAGGAAGCTGCAGCGGTGTCGATTGCTTCGATCACGAATGTGCAGCGGTCCGTAGGGGCGGGTCTGAGACCCGCCCCTGCAAGGCAGGCGCCGGGCCGCGAACCATGATCGCGATCGTCGGCGCCGGAGTGTCGGGACTCGCGATCGGCTGGCGGCTCGCCCAGGCCGGGCGAACCGTCACCGCGATCGACCGCGGCCCGGCCGGGCGCGGCGCGAGCTGGGCGGCCGCCGGCATGCTCGCGCCCCAGGTCGAGGCCGAGCCGGGCGAGGAGGCGCTTCTGCCGCTCCTCCTCGAAAGCCGCGACATGTGGGCGGCGTTCGCGGCGGAACTGCAATCGGCGACCGGGATCGGCGTCGGCTACCGCACCGAAGGCACGCTCGTTGTCGCGCTCGACCGCGACGACCGCGAGAAGCTGCGCTTCCGCTACGACTACCTGTTGGGCCTCGGGCTCGATCTCGAATGGCTCGCCGGCGCCGAGGCGCGCCGGCGCGAACCGCACCTCGCGCGCGGCGTCACCGCGGCGGTGTGGAGCCCCAAGGACCATCAGGTGGACAATCGCCGCCTCGTCGAGGCGCTGCGGGCGGCGTTTGCCGCGGCGGGCGGCACGCTGATCGAGCACGCGCCGGTCGAAGAGATCCTCCACGACGGCGCGCGGGTTGCGGGCGTGCGCGTGGCCGATCGCACGATCCCCGCCGAGACCGTGATCGTCGCCGCCGGCGCGTGGTCGCGCAATCTCGGCGGACTGCCGGATGCGGCGCGCCCGCCGGTGCGCCCGGTGAAGGGCCAGATGCTCGCGCTCGCCATGGATCCCGCGGAGCCGCTGATCGAGCGTGTCGTGTGGGGTCCCGACGTCTATCTCGTGCCGCGCCGCGACGGACGGCTCGTCGTCGGCGCCACGGTCGAGGAGATGGGGTTCGACACGCGCCTCACCGGCGGCGGCATGTTCGAGCTGCTGCGCGCGGCGTGGGAGACCCTGCCCGGCATCTACGACCTGCCGCTGGTCGAGAGCTGGGCCGGTCTGCGCCCGGCGAGCCGCGACGACGCGCCGATCCTCGGCCCGACCGAGATCGAAGGACTCGTGATGGCGACCGGCCATCACCGCAACGGCATCTTGTTGACGCCGGTGACCGGCGCGGCGATTGCCCGGCTCGTGCTCGACGGTACGGCGCCGCCGTCGATCCGGCCGTTTTCGCTGGCGCGCTTCGCGGCGAAGGGTGAAGATCGGATCGGCCCGCGCAACCGGGCCGCGCCCGTGTCGGAGAGCGCATGAACGTCGAGGTCGCGACCACGATCACCGTGAACGGCGAGCGCCGCGCCTGGCGCCCGATGACGGTGCGCGAGCTGCTGTCCGACATGGGCATCGATGCCGGCCGCGGCGGCGTCGCGGTCGCGGTCAATGCGGCGGTGGTGCCGCGCGGCGCGTGGGACGAGACGCGGCTTGCCGCCGACGACAAGGTCGAGATCGTGCGCATCGTGCGCGGAGGATAGGGGCGATGGACGACGGCAAGCCGGCGCAATCGGGCCAGCTCGTCATCGCGGGCAAGGCGTTCTCCTCGCGCCTCTTGATCGGCAGCTCGCGCTATCCGAACCAGCAGGTGATGCTCGACGCTATCGCGGCGAGCGGGGCGGAGATCGTCACCGTCGCGGTCCGGCGCGTGAGCCTCGAATCGGGCGGCGAGGGGCTGTTCGAGGTGCTCGGCCCCCGCTACCACCTCCTGCCCAACACGGCCGGGTGCTACACCGCGCGCGACGCGGTGCTGACGGCCCGCCTCGCGCGCGAAGCGCTCGGCACCGAATGGATCAAGCTCGAGGTCATCGGCGACGACGAGACGCTGTTCCCCGACGTGACCGAGCTGTTGCGCGCCGCCGAGGAGCTGGTGCGCGACGGATTCATCGTGCTGCCCTACTGCAACGACGATCCGATCACCTGCCGCAAGCTCGAGGATCTCGGCTGCGCCGCGGTCATGCCGCTTGCCGCGCCGATCGGATCGGGCGCCGGCATCCGCAATCCCTATAATCTCCGGATCATCCGCGAGCAGTGCTCGGTGCCGGTCATCGTGGACGCGGGCGTCGGCACCGCGTCCGACGCGGCGATCGCGCTCGAGCTCGGCTGCGACGGCATCCTGCTCAACACCGCGGTCGCCGGCGCGCGCGATCCGGTCAAGATGGCGCACGCGATGCGGCTCGCCATCGAGGCCGGACGGCTCGCCTTCGAGGCGGGGCGCATCCCGCGTCGGCTGTACGCGTCCGCCTCGACCAGCGGCGAGGGCATGATCGAGGCGTGAGCCTTCCCTCGCTGAATCTTCACCATCCCGTTCGCCCTGAGTGCGCGCCGAAGGCGCGTGTATCGAAGGGCGAACGGAGTTTAGAGTGGTCGCGTGAGCCTCCCCGCCCCACCGCTCCTTCTGATCACCGACCGGCTGTCGTGCCGCGGCAAGGTGGAGGACATCGCCGCCGCGGCGCTGCGCGGTGGATGCCGGTGGGTGATGGTGCGCGAAAAGGACCTCGACCACGATGCGCTGGTCGCGCTCGCGCGCCGGATCGTCGTGGACGCGGCGCGCATCGGAGCGACGGTCGTCGTGAACGGCGATGCGGCGGCCGCGGTCGAGGCGGGCGCCGCTGGGGTCCACCTGCCGCAGAGCGGATCGGTCGCCGAGGCAAGGCGCATCGTGGGCGCGGGCGCGCTCATCGGCGTCTCGTGCCATTCGGAATCGGAGCTTCACGCGGCCGACCGCGACGGCGCCGACTACGCGACCTTGAGCCCGGTGTTTCCAACCGAGTCGAAGCCGGAATACGGACCGGCTCTCGGGCTCGCGGCGTTTGCCCGGCTCGTCCGGCCGACGCGGCTCCCGGTGCTCGCGCTCGGCGGGGTGGGCGCCGCGAACGCCGCCGCATGCCGCAGGGCGGGCGCCGCCGGAATCGCCGTCATGGGTGGCGTCATGCGCGCAACCGATCCGGAACGCACCGTCGCGGCCCTGATCGATGCGCTCGCTCTGCCCGTGTAAAAGTGTCGGTTTTTTTTACAGTTCTGGCACATGCCGCTTGCCGAGTCCGGCCCAACCCCTTGATATTCCGAGATACTGGAATATGGCACGAATCTTGCATGGATATTCTGCGAGTACGCGTGGGCGCGTTTCGTTCCGGTGATTGCGCGGGAGGCCGGCATGGCGAGTAGGGCACGGTTGGCGCGGCGTCGGGCCGCCATCGCGCGCAAATCGGCGGTCGTCGGCGCCATCCTCGTCGGCGGGCTGCTGTGGGCCTACTCCATGTTGCATGCGACCGGCAACACGGCGCTCGAGGAGCAGCTCGGCGTCGGCGACATCCTCGCCCGGGTGGGCCAGCAGATCTGATCCCAGCGACCCCTACGGCACGAACTGTTCGGTCAGGATCCGCTCCTCGAGGTTGTGCTCGGGGTCGAAGAGCAGCGTGACCGAGATGTCGCGCGCCTCGCGCACGCTCACCTCGCGCACGTCGCGCACCTCGGTGTAATCGGCGACGGCGGAGACCGGCCGCTTGGTCGGCTCGAAAACCGCGATCGCGACTTGGGCGGAGGCGGGCAGCAGTGCGCCGCGCCAGCGCCGCGGTCGGAACGCGCTGATCGGGGTGAGGGCGAGGAGGCCCGCGCCCAACGGCATGATCGGCCCGTGCGCCGACAGGTTGTAGGCCGTCGAGCCCGCGGGCGTGGCGAGCAGCACGCCGTCGCAGATCAGCTCCTTCATCCGCACCTTCCCATCGATGCGGATGCGCAGCTTCGCCGCTTGGCGGCTTTCCCGCAGCAGCGACACCTCGTTGAACGCGAGCGCCTGGCGTGCCTTGCCGCCGATCGTCTTGGCGTTCATGCGCAGCGGATGGAGCGTAACCGGCGTCGCCGCGGTGAGGCGCCGGACGAGACCCGTCTCCCGGTACGCGTTGAGCAGGAACCCGACCGTGCCGCGGTTCATGCCGTAGAACGGCACGCCGCACCGCATGAAGCGATGCAGCGCCTCGAGCATCGTGCCGTCGCCGCCGAGCGTCACGATCACGTCGGCCTTGTCGGGCGCGATGCGGCCGTATCGCCGCTCGAGGCGGCGGAGCGCGCGCTGTGCCGAGTCCGAGTCGGCCGCGAAGAACGCGATCGAGCTGTAGGTCATCGACGGCCGGGCGCGGCGCGGCGCCGGACT
This sequence comes from Alphaproteobacteria bacterium, assembly GCA_036396315.1. Classification (GTDB taxonomy): domain Bacteria; phylum Pseudomonadota; class Alphaproteobacteria; order MPNO01; family DASWLB01; genus DASWLB01. Next base: position 13,852 of record DASWLB010000136.1, on the reverse strand, counting down.
ACTCGCGCGGGCGCCGGGCGGGACGCCTGCGTTCGGCGGGCGCTTCGGCCGCTGCGGCCTCGGCCGCCTCGGGCTCGGCCGCGTCCGCGCCGGCGATCTCGGGCGGCGCCTCGCCCGATTCGAAGACCTCGCTCGCCGCAAGCGCCTCTTCCTGCTCGGCCTGGCGCGCGGCCACGTCGGCCGGGCGCTCGCCGCGCGCTTGGATTTCGAGCTCGGCGTCGGACCGCCCGACGTTCGCCGTGATCTCGACGATGACCTCGGGGTGGAGCGCGACGCGCACCTTGTGCAACCCGACCGCCTTGATCGTGCGCTCCAGCAGGACCTGCTGTCGGTTCACCTTGACGCCCGCCGCGGCGAGCGCCTCGTGGATGTCGCGCGCCGTCACCGAGCCGTAGAGCTGGTCGCCCTCGCTCGCCTGGCGGATGATCGGCAAGACGAGCTTGTCGACGCGTCCCACCACCGCCTCGGCCTCCTTGCGGCGCTCGAGATTGGTTGCCTCGAGCTGGCCGCGGCGCGATTCGAAGCGCTTGCGGTTCTCGTCCGTCGCGCGCAGCGCCTTGCCCTGCGGCAGCAGATAGTTGCGGGCGTAGCCGGGCTTCACGTCCACCATGTCGCCCATCTGGCCGAGATGCTCGACCCGTTCGAGCAGAATGACTTGCATCAGTCGTCCTCCTTGGGCCGCTTGGCGGGCCCGCCCCCGGTGGGCCGCAGCGGCGACCAGTGATCGATCACGCCGATGCCCGCGACGATGATCGCGGGCCAGCCGAGCATGATCGTGGTCACGTAGATGAGTCCGAGCGCGAGGCCGCGCGCGGGCCAGCGCCGCGATACGGCGTGCAGCACGGCGAGCCCGACGAGCGCGAACGGTACGCCCGCGATCAGCGCCGCATTGCGGCCGAGGAACCCGATCGTGTCCGGCAGGAACGCGCAGACCGCCGCGATGCCGAGCGCGATCACCGGCCAGCGCGGCAGCGCGACCGCGCCGTAATCGGGCGAGGGGCGCAGGCTCTTGCCGGCGCGGAAGAGCGCACCCTGCGCGAAGGCCGCGTTGACCACGATCATGATCATCGCCGAGGCGACAGCGGCGCCCGGGAAGAGGTCGGCCATCAGCTCGAGCGTCGGGCCGGCGGCTCCGGCGGTGTCCGCCTCGGACGGGATGTTGAGGAACTGCACGAGGAAGCGCCGCGAGGCGGCCTCGATGCCGCCCGGCTCGCCCAGGTACAACAGCGCCGCGAGGAGGAGGAGCCCGAAGCCGTAGGCGGTGAGCCCGGCGAGCAACATCCCTGGTGGGTACCATTCGACCGTTCCGTTGGCGCCCGGGCGGGAAAGAAGACCGTACCGCACGATGTAGACGACCGGCAGCACGGACAGGAGCACGAACAGCCCGGCGGTCGCGACCTGGGTCGCCGCCACCAGCCCGACCGCGGCGATGCCGCACGCGATCGCCGCCGGCGCGAGCCCAAGGCTCAACCCGACGAGGAACAGCGGGGTCTGGCTGAAATAGGCGAGCGCCAATGCGAACGGCGACCCCGACAGGATCGTCAGGTAGAGGAGCGCGCTCGCCACGCCCGCCCCGAGGGCCAGCAGGCTCGATCGCGTCATCGCCCGTGTTCCCTTCGCCTGAGCTCGCTCACTTCACGAGGAACGGCAGGAGGGCGAGGTTGCGCGCGCGTTTGATGGCGCGGGCGAGCTCGCGCTGCTTCTTGGCCGAAACGGCGGTGATGCGGCTCGGCACGATCTTGCCGCGCTCGGAGGTGAAGCGCTGCAGCAGCTTCACGTCCTTGTAGTCGATCTTGGGCGCGCCGGGACCGGAGAACGGGCAGGATTTCTGGCGCCGGAAGAACGGCCGGCGTGCCGGAGCGGCGCTCATTCGTCGGCTCCGGTGGCCACGGGCTCAGCCTCGCGTTCGCGCGGCGCGCCCTCGCGCGGGCCCCAATCGCGACGCCCGCGCGGTCCGCCGTCGCGGTCCCTGTCGCGTCCGCGATCGCGATCGCCGAACCGCCCGCCGCGGCCGCGCTCCTCGCGGCTCCTGAGCATCGCCGACGGGCCTTCCTCGAGCTCCTCGACGCGCACGGTGAGGTAGCGCAGCACGTCCTCGTCGATGCGCAGGTTCCGCTCCATCTCGCGGATCGCGGTGGCCGGCGCATCGAGGTTGAGCAGCGTATAGTGGCCCTTGCGGTTTTTCTTGATGCGATAAGCGAGATTCTTGAGGCCCCAATACTCGGTCTTGGTGACCTTGCCGCCGTTCTCGGCGATGATGCCTTGATACTTCTCGCCGAGCGCCTCGGCCTGCGCCGCGGAAATGTCCTGGCGCGCGATGAACACGGCCTCGTAGAGCGCCATGCGTCGATCTCCTTCCGGCTGATCGCGGCCCGGAGCCGGCGGTCCCCCAACGGGATCGGCAGCGGCCCCCCGGGCCCAGCCCCCGGGATAGGCCCGGGAGCAAGGAGCTATGAAAGCGGCGCACTATACACGGTTTCGCCCCCCGGGCAAGCGACGGGCGGCACCGGAAAACCGCGCCGCGCGAACCGCACCCGCGGCAGGCACAGCCATCACCGCATCCCAACCGCCTTTATCCAGCAAGGACCGAACTTGACCAGGGAAACGCATCACACCATCATCATCTCCCACTCAGCGGACGGAGGAAAACGATGCCCGATACTTGGCGCCTCAAAGGCGAATGGCTCAAGAGCTGCAGCTGCGATTACGGTTGCCCCTGCGACTTCAATGCCAGGCCGACACAAGGATGGTGCAAGGGGCTCCTCGGCATGCGCGTTACGGAGGGGCATTTCCGAGATGTGAAGCTCGACGATGTGAGTTTTTTCGTTACCGTGGATTTTCCCGGACCCCTGTACGAAGGCAACGGGACAATTCAGCCGATTATCGATGAGCGTGCAACGGCGGAACAGCGCGATGCCTTGTTCCAGATAATGTCCGGAAAACATTCGGCGGAGGGCACGCTCTTCCACATCGTCAGTCTCATCGTGACCAAGATGCTGGACCCGGTATTCGCACCCATCGATCTGAAGTTCGATTACGCCAAGCGCCGCGCCAAACTGTCGATTCCGGGCGTTCTCGAATGCGACGTGGAGCCGATCAAAAATCCCGTTACGGGGGCGGAGCATCGTATCCAGGTCGTGATGCCCGAAGGATTCGAGCACCGCGTAGGTGAGGTTGCTCACGCCAGCATCCAGAGTACGGGAGGGATTGAGTTCGACGTCCCGAAAGGACACGCCACGCTGGCGCACGTCGAGCAGACACCTGCGGGTCTTACAGCCTAGAACCGATTGTTTCGTCCCGCTCACTTGGCGGCGTAATGGACCAGGCGATCAACCCATCCGTGCTGGAACGCCTGCTGCGGCGCGACCGAGTGCTAACCTTTGTCGCGCTGCTCGGCATCTCGGTCCTCGCCTGGGCTTACATCCTGGCTGGCGCCGGCATGGACGTGCGACCCACGGACATACAGTCCATGCGCGGCATGGCGATGCCAACCCATTGGACAGCATCGCACTTCGCCCTGATGCTCGCCATGTGGGCCGTGATGATGTTTGCGATGATGCTGCCCAGCGCCGCCCCTATGGTGCTGCTGTTCGCGACGATCGAGCGCCGGCGCCACGAAGCTTCGCCGTACCTCGCGATCGCGACTTTTGCAGCAGCGTATGTGCTCGTCTGGAGCGGTTTCAGCGTTGCCGCCACGGGGTTGCAATGGCTGCTCGATCGCCTCGCATTGCTATCGCCGACGATGTCGACCACGAATGCAATTCTGGGCGGAGCGGTCTCCATTGCGGCAGGTATCTATCAATTCACGCCGCTGAAACGGGCGTGTCTGCGGTCGTGCCGATCCCCACTTGAGTTCCTCAGCAGGTATTGGAGCAGCGGCCCGTTCGGCATCGGTCTGCGGCACGGCCTGTACTGCGTCGGCTGTTGCTGGATGATCATGCTGCTGCTGTTCGTCGGCGGCATCATGAATGTCACATGGATAGCGTTGATCGCGGCCTTCGTCCTCGTCGAAAAGCTGTTTCCCCGCGGCGAATGGGCCGGCTTCGCCGGGGGAGTTGCGCTGATCGCATGGGGTGGTTGGACTCTATGTGTCCAAATATCTTGAGAAGGTTCTTCTCGTCGGAGTGAAGCCCTAAATTTGCTGGAGAATCGGTTGGGGTGCACCGTCGCCTGATTGGCGATCAACGAGGTTCGGTCTAGCGACCGGCCTCAGCGAAGGAGCACCCCGATGGATAGGATACCCGCATCCGAGCGGACTCGCGAGCGGTTGAAGGCGCTGATGGACGGGCGAGGCGAAACGACGGACGCACGCTCGGAGCTGGTTCGGCTGTCGGCGCGGCTGATCGTCGACGAAGGTTTGGAAGGCGAGGCGGCCGACGCGGTCGGCCGGGGCTACTACGAGCACGGCGCGGCGCCCGAGCGGCGCTATCGCAACGGCTACCGGACGGGTCGGCTCAGGACGGCGGAAGGCGAGATCGCCTACAGCACGCCGCAGATCGCCGACCGTGCCGAGCCTCCTGAGCTTGCCGAAGGGCCGCTCGAAGATCCGCGAGATCATCCGCGGCCGCACGGAGGAGCTGGAGAACCTGGCCGTCGAGATGTACGCGCGCGGCCTGAGCACGCGGGACATCGAGGCGCTGTTCGCCGACGACGACGGGCGGAGCCTGTTGAGCCGCACGGCGGTGAGCGAGATCACCGAGCGGCTATGGGCGGAGTACGAGGCGTTCGCTGCCCGCGACCTGTCGGAGTTCGAGGTCGTCTACCTGTTCGTGGACGGCATCGCCGAGCGCCTGCATCTCGGCCAGCCGCGCGAGGCGGTTCTGGCCGCCTGGGGCATCCTGGCCGATGGCAAGAAGGCGCTGCTGCACCTGGCGCCGGGCACCAAGGAGGACACGGCGAGCTGCCGCGAGTTCTTCCGGGACCTGCGCCGGCGGGGCCTGCCCGATCCGGTGCTCGTGGCGAGCGACGGCGCGCCGGGGCTGATCCAGGCGATCGAGGAGCGCTTCCCGCACTCGTCGCGGCAACGGTGCCTGGCGCACAAGATGCGCAACTTGCAGAGCAAGGTGCCCAAGAACGCCTGGCCGGAGTTCCTGGCGCGCGCCCAGGCCTGCTATCGCGCGGCCTCGCCCTCGCTGGCGCGGCTCTTGCGCGACGACATCGCGCAGACCTATGGCGCCGATCTGCCTTCCGCCGTGGCGGGCCTCGACGACGACTTCGAGGCCTGCATCGCCCATCTCAAGTTCCCCCTCGCGCATCGGCGCGCCATCCGCACCACCAACCTGCTCGAGCGCCTGTTCGGCGAGGAGCGACGGCGGACCAAGGTGATCCCACGCCTTCGGCGAGCGCGCCGTCTTGAAGCTCATGTATGCCGCGCTGATCCGCGCCGCCGAACGATGGAGAGCGATCAAAATGACCGAGTTCGAGCGACGTCAGTTGCAGGCCGTCAAGGAGGAGCTCGACCGCACCTTCGCCGCGCGAACCGCACCCGCAGCAGGCACAGCCCTCACCGCATCCCAACTGCCTTTATCCAGCAACGACCGGACTTGACCTATGGTTGGGCCCTTAGCTTCGGATTCTGCGTAGCGATGTTGGGGCCAAGGTACGACGCAAGCCTTTGGCGTCCTGCATTACGCCACGCATTCCCGCACCGGCCAAAATCGGTCGAGCGAAAGCCGATCCAAAAAACACTAAATTCGATTCGGAGGCTTCGAAACCGCGTGGCTCACGACGAGCCTATTCTGGACCGTAACTTGATAGCTGACCACAACGACATCATACAGCTCGTCTCTTGGATATGTCCCGAAACGGCAAACTGGGTATTGACTCATAGTCGCGCCCTTGACGTCATCGCCAAAGGTCCATAGCGCGCATTTCGGTCGTCTGTCGCTACAACAAACGGCAACCGAAGAGCGTCTCCCTTGCTCGCGCGCGCTTGACAGTGCCGGGGGTGCGGCTATCACTCATCCGCCGGGCGCCGGCAACGGCCAAGACCAAGCGGGGAGGGGATGGCGCGCGCGTTCGTGTTTCCGGGACAAGGCTCCCAGGCGGTCGGCATGGGCGCCGAGCTCGCCGCGGCGTTTCCCGTCGCGCGCCACACCTTCGAGGAGGTGGACGAGGCGCTCGGCCAGCGACTGTCGCGGGTGATGGCGGAGGGTCCGGAATCCGACCTCATGCTCACCGAGAACGCGCAGCCGGCCTTGATGGCGGTGAGCCTCGCCGTCGTCCGCGTCATCGAGAAGGAGGGCGGCATCGCGCTCGCCCGCGCCGGACGGTTCGTCGCCGGCCATTCGCTCGGCGAGTATTCGGCGCTATGCGCCGCCGGCGCGCTCGCGCTCGCGGACACGGCGCGGCTTCTCAAGCGCCGTGGCCGCGCCATGCAGGAGGCGGTGCCGGTCGGCATGGGCGCCATGGCCGCAATCCTCGGGATCGAGCTCGACGCGGCGCGCGCCATCGCCGAGGAGGCGGCCGAGCGCGAAGTGTGCGATCCCGCCAACGACAACGCGCCGGGCCAGGTGGTGCTGTCCGGCCATGCCACGGCGATCGACCGCGCGATCGCGATCGCCAAGGAGCGCGGCAAGCGCAGCATCAAGCTGCCGGTGAGCGCGCCGTTCCACTGCAAGCTGATGGCGCCCGCCGCCGAGGTCATGGAAGAGGCGCTGTCGGCGACCGCCATCGCCCCGCCCGCCCTGCCGCTGATCGCCAACGTCACCGCCGCGGCGACGTCGGACCCCGCGGTGATCCGGCGCCTCCTCGTCGAGCAGGTGACGGCGATGGTGCGCTGGCGCGAATCCGTGCTCGCGATGAAGGCGGGCGACGTCGACACGCTGGTCGAACTCGGCGCCGGCAAGGTGCTGTCCGGGCTTGCACGCCGCATCGACCCGGACGTGACGGGCGTACCCGTCGGCACGCCGTCCGAGCTCGAGTCGTTCCTCAAGACGCTGTGACGGAGGCCTGAATGTTCTCGCTCGACGGCAAGCGGGCGCTCGTGACCGGGGCTTCCGGCGGCATCGGCGAGGCGATCGCCCGCGCGCTCCACGCGCAGGGCGCCACGGTCACGCTCTCGGGTCGGAACGAGGCGGCTCTTGCCGCGCTCGCCGCTTCGCTCGCCGGGCGTGCGCATGTCGTGCCGGCCGATCTTGCGAACGCGGCGGCGGCCGATGCGCTCGTCGCCGATGCGACGAAGGCGATGGGCGGGCTCGACATCCTGGTCAACAACGCGGGTCTCACGCGCGATGCGCTTGCGCTCCGCATGTCGGATGCGGATTGGGCGGCGGTGATCGAGATCAACCTCACCGCGTCGTTCCGCCTCGCGCGCGCGGCGATCCGCGGCATGGTGCGCCAGCGCTACGGGCGCGTCGTCACCATCACCTCGGTCGTCGGCGCGACCGGCAATCCCGGCCAGGCCAACTACGCCGCGTCCAAGGCGGCGCTCGTCGGCATGTCGAAGTCGCTCGCCGCCGAGCTCGCCTCGCGCAGCATCACGGTCAACTGCGTCGCGCCCGGCTTCATCGCCAGCGCGATGACCGAGAAGCTCGCCGTCGACCAGAAGGCGCGGCTCATGGCGCAGATCCCGCAAGGGCGGTTCGGAATGCCGGAGGATGTCGCCGCCTGCGTCGCCTTCCTCGCCAGCGCCGAGGCCGGCTACGTGACCGGCCAGACCTTGCACGTCAATGGCGGGATGGCCATGATATGAAGGGTTTCCAGCCTTGTCGCCGCGTGCGCCGGGCGGTAGTAAGGCGCCGCCAAGTATGCTACCAAGGCGCCGTTCCGGTGCGGGATTGCGAGGGGGACCCGCGCGACGGCCGCGGTGCGGCCCCGGGGGAAAAGTCCGTATTTCGCGAGGGATTCAAGGAATGAGCGACACCGCCGAGCGCGTGAAGAAGATCGTCGTCGAGCATCTCGGCGTCGACGAATCGAAGGTCAGCGAAAACGCGAGCTTCATCGACGATCTCGGGGCCGACAGCCTGGATACCGTGGAGCTGGTGATGGCGTTCGAGGAGGAGTTCGGCTGCGAGATCCCCGACGACGCGGCCGAGAAGATCCTCACCGTCAAGGACGCCATCAACTTCATCGAAGCCAACGCCGCCTGACGCGATGGGCCGGCCGCGACAAGTAGGGCCGGGCGCCCGGCGCCGCGTGGCCGCCCTCCGCGCAACCGGATCTCCGTCAACGCCATGAGACGTGTCGTCGTCACCGGTCTCGGAATGGTCACCCCGCTCGGCTCCGGGGTGAAGGCCACCTGGGATCGGCTGATCGAAAGCAAGTCCGGCGTCCGCGCCATTCAGGCTTTCGACGTGAGCGACCTGCCGTCCAAGATCGCCGGCCAGGTGCCCAAGGGCGACAAGGCCGACGGCCATTTCAACCCCGACGATTTCGTGTCGCCGGCCGAGCGGCGCAAGTTCGGCGGGTTCGTGATGTTCGCGGTCGCCGCCGCCTCCGAGGCGGTCGAGGACTCCGGATGGAAGCCCGCCACCGAAGAGGACCGCGAGCGCACCGGCGTGATGATCGGGTCGGGCATCGGCGGGCTGCCGGAGATCAACGAAGGCGCGCTGATCCTGCACGAGCGCGGGCCCAGGCGCATCACGCCGTTCTTCATCCCCGCGAGCCTGATCAACCTCGCCGCCGGCCACGTCTCGATCCGCTTCGGATTCCGCGGGCCGAACCATTCGGTGGTGACGGCCTGCTCGACCGGGGCGCACGCGATCGGCGACGCCGCGCGGCTGATCCAGTTCAACGACGCCGACGTGATGGTCGCTGGCGGGACCGAGGCGGCGATCTGTCGGCTCGGCCTCGCCGGGTTCTCCGCCGCCCGCGCGCTCTCGACCGGGTTCAACGACGAGCCGGAGCGCGCCTCGCGCCCGTGGGACAAGGATCGCGACGGTTTCGTGATGGGCGAGGGCGCGGGCGTCGTCGTGCTCGAAGAGCTCGAGCACGCGAAGGATCGCGGCGCGACGATCTATGCCGAGATCACCGGATACGGGCTGTCGGGCGATGCGTTCCACATCACCGCACCGCCGCCCGACGGCAACGGCGGGTTCCGCTCGATGCGCGCGGCGCTCAAGCGCGCGGGGCTCAACCCCGATGACATCGACTACATCAATGCGCACGGCACCTCGACGCCCAAGGGCGACGAGATCGAGCTGGGCGCGGTGAAGCGCCTGTTCGGCGATGCCGCGCGCAAGCTCTCCATGTCGTCCACCAAGTCGGCGATCGGGCACCTGCTCGGGGCCGCGGGCAGCGTCGAGGCGATCTTCTCGATCCTCGCCATCAAGAACGGCGTCGTGCCGCCCACGCTCAACCTCGACAACCCGTCCGAGGGCTGCGACGACGTGGACCTCGTGCCGAAATTCGCCAGGCGGCGCAAGGTGCGCGCCGCGCTGTCGAATTCCTTCGGCTTCGGCGGCACCAACGCGTCGCTGATCTTCGTCTCCCCGCCTTGAGCGCCGCGTCGCGGCGGCATCGTGCGCTGCGCGTCGTGGCCGGCGCGCTGGCCGTCGTCCTGGTCGCGGCCTTCGCAACCGCGGCATGGCTCTGGCACGCCTACACGCGGCCGGGCCCGCTCACAGAGGCGGTGACGGCGATCGTGCCCAAAGGCGCGGGCGTCGCGGCGATCGCGCGCCTCCTCGCGGAGCGGGGCGTCATCGCCGACGAGCGCATCTTCGCGCTCGGCGTGCGCGTCGCCGGACTTCACCGCCAATTGCGCGCGGGCGAGTTCGCCTTCGTCGAGGGCACGAGCATGGCGGCGGCGGCGCGGCTGCTCGCCTACGGGCCGACCGTGTTGCGCCGCCTGACCTTGGCCGAGGGGCTGACGACGGCGCAGATGCTCGCCCAGATCGCCGCCGCCGACGGGCTCGACGGCCCGCTGCCGCCCGCGCCGGGCGAGGGGCGGCTCCTGCCCGAAACCTATCTGTTCTCCTACGGCGACAGCCGCGCCGAGATGGTGGCGCGCCTTGCCCGCGCGATGGACGACGCGCTCGCGGAGCTGTGGCAGCGCCGCGCGCCGGGCCTTCCCATCGCCTCGCCGGTCGAAGCGCTCATCCTCGCCTCGATCGTCGAGAAGGAAACCGGCATCGCCGACGAGCGCCCGCTGGTCGCCGCCGTGTTCCACAACCGGTTGAGGCGCGGCATGCGGTTGCAGTCCGACCCGACGGTCGCCTACGCGCTCACCGATGGCGCCGCTCCGCTCGTCCGGCCGCTCACCCGCGCCGACCTCGAGCGCCCGTCGCCCTACAACACCTATCTCGTTGCCGGCCTGCCGCCGGGACCGATCGCCAATCCCGGCCACGCCGCGATCCAGGCGGCGCTCAACCCGGCCGATTCGGACGCGCTCTACTTCGTCGCCGACGGCACGGGCGGGCACGTGTTCGCGCAGACGCTCGAGGAGCACAACCGCAACGTCGCGCGCTGGCGCCAAATCCAGAAAGAGAACGATTCGACACGGTAGGGGCGGGTCTCGGACCCGCCTCTGCGAGATAGGTCTTGGAGCGGCGGCTCAACCCTTCCGCGGCAGGCGGCGGACCAGGGCATCGCAGATCCATTCCGGCAGCGCGACGCCGAGCCAGGCCGCCATGTAGGTGGGCAGCGGAAACGCGATGCGCGCCCGGTTGCGCGCGAGACCGCGCTTGACGATGCGCGCGGCGCGCTCGGCGCTCATCTTGAACGGCTGCGGAAAGTGGTTCTCCTCGGTCATTGGCGTCTCGACGAAGCCGGGGCAGATCACCGAGACCATGATGCCGTCGTTGTAGAACTCGCCGCGCAGCGATTCGCCCCACGAGCGCACGGCGGCCTTCGAAGCGGCGTAGGCCGGCGCGCCGGGGTAGCCGCGGAAACCGGCGAGCGACGACATGATCGCGATCTGTCCGCGCACGCCGTCGCGCTTCTCGCGGGCGCGCATCGCGGCGATCGCCGGATAGACCGTGTTGAGGACGCCGTCGACGTTGACCGCGATTATCTCGCGCGCCTGGACCTCGGGCTCGCCGTCGGGACCGGACACGCCGCCGATGCCGGCGTTGGCGATGACGAGGTCGAGCGGTCGGGCGGCGTCGGCTTCGCCGATCCAGCCTCGCATCGCATCGGCGTCGGTGACGTCGGCGATTCGGCCCACCGCTTCGGAGCCGCGCGAGGCGCACGCGGCGGCGACCGATTCGGTGCGGGCGGCATCGCGCCCGCCGAGCGCAAGCGCGACGCCGGGCGCGGCGTAGGCGAGCGCGAGCGCCCGCCCGATGCCGCTCGATGCGCCGGTGATCAGGATGGAGCGGGGCGCGCGCATGGGGCTTCGCAGGCTTGTTGGTGCTTGGGTCGGCGGTTATAGTTCGCGCCGCCTATCCGCCCGATTCATAAGGGGATTCCTTGTCCGTCGCCAGCATGACCGGGTTCGCCCGCGCCGAAGGGTTCAGCGACGGCTTCGCCTGGTCGTGGGAAATCCGCAGCGTCAACGGCCGCAACCTCGACGTGCGCGCCAAGCTGCCGCCCGGGCACGAGACGCTGGAGGCGAGGGCGCGCACCCTGGTCGCCGAGCGCTTCCGGCGCGGCTCGGTCTCGATTTTCCTCACCGTCACCCGCCCCGAGCGCCCGGTGCGCCTCAAGGTCAATCGCGAGGTACTCGACCAGGTGGTGGGGCTCGCGCGCGAGCTGTCGCGCGAGGTGAACGCGGCGCCGACGAACGTCGAGGGGCTGCTCGCGCTGCACGGCGTGCTCGACCGCGTCGAGGAGGAAGAGACCGAGGAGGCGCGCGAACGTCGCGAAGCGGCGATGGCGGGGACGCTCGCGACCGCATTGGGCGCGCTCGCCGCCGCGCGATCGGCGGAAGGCGAGCGGCTCGGGCATGCGGTCGCAGACCATCTCGCCCGCATCGCGACGCTTGCCGACGCGGCGGGGCGGACCGCGGCGGTGCAGCCCGAGGCGCTCAAAAAGCGGCTGCGCGAGCAGATCGAGGCGCTGATCGAGGCGCGCACCGGCATATCCGAGGAGCGGCTTGCCCAGGAAGCGGCGCTGCTCGCCGCCAAGGCGGACGTGCGGGAGGAAATCGACCGGCTCAGGGCGCACGTCGCTGCGGCGCGCGAGATGGTGGCGTCCGGCGGCGCCGTCGGGCGGCGGCTCGACTTCCTGTGCCAGGAGTTCAACCGGGAGGCGAACACGCTGTGCTCCAAATCCACCGACATCGAGCTGACGCGCATCGGACTCGATCTGAAGGCGGCGATCGATCAGCTGCGCGAGCAGGTGCAGAACATTGAGTAGGCGGCCCGAGCCCGAGATCGCTCCGGCCGAGATCATCGCGCGCCGCGGATTGATGCTCGTCTTGTCCTCGCCGTCGGGCGCGGGCAAGACCACGATCTCGCGCGAGTTGCTCGCGCGCGACGGCGGGGTCGTCATGTCGGTGTCGGTCACGACTCGTCCGCGCCGACCGGGCGAGAAGGAGGGGCGCGACTACCGCTTCATCGACCCGACCAGCTTCAACCTGATGGTCAACCGCCGCGAGCTGTTGGAGCACGCCAAGGTGTTCGGCCACTACTACGGCACGCCGCGCGCGCCGGTCGAGGAGGCGCTCGCCGAGGGGCGCGACGTCGTGTTCGACATCGACTGGCAGGGCACGCAGCAGCTGAAGCAGACGGCGCGCGACGATCTCGTCTCGGTGTTCATCCTGCCGCCGTCGATGGCCGAGCTCGACCGAAGGCTGCACACCCGCGCGCGCGACCCCGAGGACGTGGTCGCCGCGCGCATGGCGAAGGTGGTGGACGAGGTGAGCCACTGGGCGGAGTACGACTACATCATCGTCAACCGCGAGGTGGAGGAGAGCGTGAAGAACGTTCAGTCGATCCTCGCCGCCGAGCGGCTGCGCCGCGAGCGCCAGATCGGCCTCACCGACTTCGTGAAGCGGCTGCGCGAAGGACAGTAGCGGTGCAACCTCGAGCGTCTTTCGCGCGCTTGAGCGAGGTGCTAGCGTTCCGATCGAACGGAGGCGCACGATGATCGGCACGAGCTGGATGCGCGAGCAGTTTCTTCGGGACCCGCTCTTGGCCGAGCTGCTGCGGTCGCGCGGCATCGAGAACCTCGTCTCGCTCCGCCATCCCCGCACGGTCGCGGCGCGGAAGCGGTGGGAGGCGCTCGCCGCGCTGCGGGACGGACCGGTCGGCTCGAGCCGTGTGCCGGTCGCGGACCCGCAGGCGCAAGCCGACGACATCAAACGGCGCGCGCGCGAGCTTGGCGCCGACGACGTGGGCGCCACGGCCCTTCGCCCGGAATACATCGAGCTCGGCGTCGATCTGCCGCACGACAACGTCATCGTCATCATCTGCCACGAGGATTACGCGCGCTCCGTCGAAGGCGCGGACGCGGTCGAGATCGAGGCGATGGAAACCTATGCGAAGTGCGCCGAAATCGTGACCGAGCTCGCGCGCCACATCCGCGAGGAGCTGGGCTACGCGGCGGTCGCGCATCACAACGGGCTGGTGCAGGTGCAGGCGATCCCGATCATGCATCAGGTCGGCTTCGGCGAGCTGGGCAAGCACGGAAGCCTGATCCATCCCGAGCTCGGCGCGAACTTCCGCCCCGGCTTCGTCACGACGACCTTGCCGCTCGCCGCCGATGCGCCGATCGCGTTCGGCGTGCAGGACTACTGCATGACCTGCAATCTCTGCACCAACAACTGCCCGGCCGATGCGATCCCGTCCGACTTCATCATCACTGAGGGCGTCAAGCGCTGGCTGACCGATATCGAGAAGTGCTACACGGTCTCGCGGCTGCGCCCCGAGTATTGTCACATCTGCGTCGACGTGTGCCCGTACATCCACAAGATGAACGGCGATCCGGCGACGAAATCGACCTACCGCGCCTACATGCAGGGCCGCAAGGC
>DASWLB010000135.1:0-6101 GCA_036396315.1 Alphaproteobacteria bacterium | reverse complement strand
CTCGTGATCCATGATCGGGGCGCCGAACATCTCGAGCTCGGGCGCGAACCAGCCGCACACGATGTTGAGCGCGAACCGGCCGCCGGTGACGTGGTCGATCGTGGTGGCCTGCTTCGCGGCGACGATCGGGTGGATGGTCGGAACGTGCGAGGTGGAGAACACGGCGACCCGATCGGTGACGGCGCCGAGCGCGGCGGCCCAGGTGTAGGTCTCGAACGACCGTCCGTTGAAATTTGTTTTGCCGCCGAATCCCTTCCAGCGCGCGACCGGCACCAGCGCCTCGAAGCCCGCTTCGTCGGCGGCAAGCGCGAGCCGCTTCGCGTTCGGCCAGGTGGTCTCGAACACCCCGTCGATGGTCGAGACCGCGGTCGCGTTGCTGACGTTGGTGCCGAACGTGCCGAGCTTGAACCGGTTGTCGTTGAACAGCGGGTTCGTCGCCCGGCGCAGATCGTCCGAAACCGCCGTCGCCATCGCCCTGCCCCGCTCCCCTTCCGCAACCCTTGCGGAATTATCGCAGCCGCCCGCGCGCCCAACAAGGACGCGACATCTTGAATCGAACCCCTTATGTTCCGGCGCGGACCCACGACGCCGGGACGGCCGCCCCGTGAAGCTCATCGCCCTGTTCGCGATCCTGATCGTGCTGCCGATCGCGGCGCTCGTCGCGGCCGTTTCGCTCGCGCTCGACGATGCGCCGGCGCTGCCGGCCCAGCCCCGCTTCGGCATGGCCGACGTTGCGCTCGGGCGGTCGCTGATGGACCGCTACGACCCGCGCCATCTGCCGTCCGAAGTGACGACGCGGATCGCCGTGACCGAGGCAGACCTCAACGCCATCCTGAACGCGAGCGTGGCGAGCGTGCCCGGCCTTAGGGCGCGCGCGACGGTGCGCCGGGCAGGCCTCGTCGCAGTGGCGACGTTCGAGCTGCCGTTCGCCGCGAACCCGTTCGGCCGCTATCTCAATCTGCGCGTCGCAATCCCGCCCTCATCCGACGGTTTCGAGGTATCCCGGCTTGCCGTGGGTCGGATCGAGCTGCCGACCGGCCTCGTCAAGCCGCTGCTGCGCACCGTGATCGACTTCTATGCCGGCTCCGGCAAGGGCGAGCCGATCGTCGACAGCATCCGAACCGTCGCGTTCTCGGACGGGCGCGCGGTCGTCAGCTACCGTCCGCCCGAGAGCCTGATCGAGGACCTGAAGACCGTCGCCGCCAAGGCCGCGCGCGTCGGCGATCCCGAAAGCGTCCGGGTCTATTTCGCCGAGATCTGGGACACGCTCGAGACGATCCCCGGCCCGGCCCCCGTGTCGCTCGCGCGCTTCATCGGCCCCGTCTTCGCGCGCGCCAAGGAACGGTCCGTTTCGGGCGACCCGGTCGCCGAGAACCGCTCGGCGCTGCTCGCGCTCGCCATCTTCTTCGGCGATCTGCGGTTCGACCAGTTCGCGGGCCAATCGCTCAGCGACGAAGTGCGGCAGCGCCATCCGCGGCTGCACTATTTCCGGCTGCGCGGCCGCGCCGACTGGTCGCGCCATTTCACCGTCTCGATCGGTCTCGCCGTGACCGGGTGGAAGCGCCTCGCCGACGTCGCGGGCGAGGTGAAGGAGGCGGACGACGCGCGCGGCTCGAGCGGGTTCAGCTTCACCGATCTCGCCGCCGACCGCGCCGGCACGCGCCTCGCCGAGGAGGCGCTTGCCTCGCGCGCCGCAGCAACCCGCATCCAGGAGGCGCTCGCGGGCACCGTCGCCGAGGACACGATCTTCCCCTCGGTCGCCGGCCTCCCCGACTCGCTCAGCGCCGCCGAGTTCCGGCGCCGCTTCGGCAACCTCGACAGCGACCGCTACGCCGAGATGGTCGCCGAGATCGACAGGCGCATCGACCAGCTGCCGCTGTATCGCTAGCGGGTCGGGGAATGATGGTGCGTTTTCGCCTCATCCTTCGAGACGCGGTGCTGCGCACCGCTCCTCAGGATGAGGAGGTGTTTTATCTTCTTCCTCATCCTGAGGAGCGCCTCGCAGAGGCGCGTCTCGAAGGATGAGGTCATGACGGGCTCCGCAGGCAGCATGACCGGCCTCGCCGCGCCCGCGCTGCAGGGCGCGGGCTGGATGATGCTCACCATGCTGTCGTTCGTCACCATGTCGGTCGCCGGCCGCGAGCTCGCCGCCAACTTGTCGGCGTTCGAGGTGGTGACGTTGCGCGCCGCGGTGGGCACCCTGATCCTCCTCCCCATCGTCTGGCGCGCGGGCTTGGCCGTGCTCGCGACAGGACGGCCCTTGTTCCACGGCGCGCGCAACGCGGTGCATTTCGTCGGCCAGGTGTCGTGGTTCTACGCGTTGGGCGTCCTGCCGCTCGCCGAGGTGACGGCGATCGAATACACCATGGCGCTATGGAGCATCGTGCTCGCCGCGATGTTCCTCGGCGAGCGGATCGATGCGCGCCGCTGGGCGGCGATCGCGGTCGGTTTCGCGGGCGTCCTCATCATCCTGCGGCCCGGCATGGCGGCGGTGAGCCCCGCGGCGCTGATCATGCTGGGCGGCGCCGCGTTCTACGGCGCCTCGATCACCATGGTGAAGTCGCTCACCCGCACCGACCGCGCGCTCGCCATCGTGTTCTACATGAACCTGATGCAGTTCGCCTTCGGGCTCGGCCCGGCGCTCGCCGATTGGACGATGCCGGGGTGGGGCGACGTGCCGTGGATACTGCTCGCCGGCGCGTGCGGGCTCACCGCGCATTATTGCTTCTCGCGCGCGCTCGCCCTCCTCGACGTGAGCGTCGCCGCGCCGATCGACTATCTGCGTCTGCCGACGGCCGCGCTGGTCGGTTATCTCGTCTACGCCGAGCTGGTGGACATCTGGGTGGGCGTCGGGTCGGCGCTGGTGTTCGCCGCCAACTACTACAACGTCTGGCGCGAGGCGCGGGGGAGGAAGTAGCGGCCCCCCGGGCCTCCAGATGTGCATCCGTAGCATGTCAACGCGCGACCACGCTCATGCCACCATGCGCCTTGCGAGCCGGGCGAACGCTGATCTCGACGTCGTGACCGAGCAAGGTCAGGAACTCGATCAACCGTCCGACCGAGAAACTCCCGGCGCGGTTGCGCATCAATGTCGAGACATGGGGCTGCTTGATGCCCAGTACCTTGCCGGCCTCGGCTTGCGTCAGGCCGCGGGCCTTGATCAGGCGATGGATTTGCAGCGTCAGATCGGCCTTGAGGAGCACCTGATCGGCGTGCGGTACGCCGAGATCTGCGAAGACATTGCCGCTGCTGGCCTCGAATCGTACGGCGCCTTTCCGGCGTGCCATGTCAGTTGAATCCCTCTCGACGGTGTCGTTCCGCTTCGGCCAGGCGTTGCCGGATCAGCGCGATGTCGCGCTGCGGCGTCGCTCGCCCGCGTTTCGACTTCTTTTGGAACACGTGAAGGACATACACGACATCCGCAAATTGCGCCGTGTAGACAGCCCGATACGCGTTCGTGGCCTGACGACTCACGATTTCCATGACCCGTGTTCCACCAAACCCTTTGAGAGGCTTCGCCGAAGGATCTGTATAGCCGAGCTGCGCCGCATAGAGCGCAGCTCCGATATCGACCCGGACCTGCCGCGGAAGCTCGCGCAAATCGCGCCGGCTCGAACCCACCCATACGATCGGTCGGACATCGCGGTCAGGCATACTTATATACGAATATTGGTATAATCGTCAAGCCGCAATGAACGGCATTCTGCGAGAATTGCACGGACCCCAAACCGCGAAAAATCAGCCCGGCGCGCCTTCGCCGGCGAGCGCGCCGGTTTCGTCCTTGGGATCGCCGCCGAGCGCGCAAAGGCCGGCCTTGAGCGCCTCGAGCACCGCGTCGAGCCGCGCCTCGTCGGGGCCGCGCATGACGACCGAGACGCCGAAGTTCCCCCGCCGCATCGCCGGATAGCTGCCGATCTCGACGTCCGGGTTGGCGTCCTGCAGCTTCGACAGGGTTTCGGCGATCGCGCCCTCGGCAAGCTCGACGCGCACCGCGCGCGAATGCATCTTGCGCCCGCCCTTAAGCGTGCCCTTCACGCTGTCGAACATCGCCTTCATCACGGCGGGGACGCCCGCCATGACATAGACGTTCTCGAAGCGGAAGCCGGGCGCGGCCGAAACCGGGTTTTGAATCAGCTCGGCGCCGACCGGCACGGTGGCCATGCGGAGCCGCGCCTCGTTGAGCCCGCCCGGCGGCAGGTAGGCGGCGAGGATGGCGACCGCCTTGGGGTCGCGGTGCAGCGCGACGCCGAACGCGGCGGCGACGCATTCCGAGGTGATGTCGTCGTGGGTCGGCCCGATGCCGCCCGAGGTGAACACGTAGTCGAACGCCTTGCGGCATTCGTTGACCGTGCGCACGATGGTCTCGGGCACGTCGGGGATGACGCGGGCCTCGGCGAGGCGCACCCCGACCTCGTTCAACCCGAGCGCCACGTAGCGCAAATTCTCGTCCTGGGTGCGGCCCGAGAGGATCTCGTTGCCGATGACGAGCATGCAGGCGGTGACGGTCTTCGATTCGGCCATGGCGGGGTCCGTTGCGGCGGCGCATCATAGCCTTGCCCCGGCGGCCCGCCTAGCGCGCGCCGTTGAATCCGGGGCGCGGAAATCCTACCTTGGCGGGGTGCGGCTTTCCGGGTCAGGCAGGTAGATGAACGGCCGATTGCAATCGACGGCGCGGAGCGAGGCGGAGGATCTCCGCATCACCATCCACGGCGCGGCGGAGTTCGAGGGGATGCGGCGGGCCGGGCGGCTTGCGGCCGAGGTGCTGGACTTCATCACGCCCTATGTCGAGCCCGGCGTGACGACGGAGAAGCTCGACCTTCTGTGCCACGAGTTCATCCTCGAGCGCGGCGCGATCCCCGCGCCGCTCAACTACCGCGGCTATCCGAAATCGATCTGCACCTCGATCAACCACGTCGTCTGCCACGGCATCCCCAGCCCCAAGTCGCTGCGCCACAGCGACATCGTGAACATCGACATCACCGTGATCCTGGACGGTTGGCACGGCGACACGAGCCGCATGTTCACGGTGGGCGAAGTGCCGCTCAAGGCGAAGCGGCTGATCGACATCACCTACGAGGCGATGATGCGCGGCATCGCGGTGGCGCGCCCCGGCATGACCTTGGGAGATTTGGGCCACGCCATCCAAAGCTTCGTCGAGGCCGAGCGCTGTTCGGTGGTGCGCGATTTCTGCGGCCACGGGCTCGGGCGGGTGTTCCACGCCCCGCCGAGCGTGCTGCATTACGGGCGCCCGGGCGAGGGCATCGCCCTGCGCGAGGGCATGTTCCTCACCATCGAGCCGATGATCAATCTCGGCCGGCCCGAGACCAAGATCCTGTCGGACGGCTGGACGGCCGTCACCAAGGACCGGTCGCTGTCCGCCCAGTTCGAGCATTCGATCGGCATCACGGCCGACGGGTGCGAGATCTTCACCCTGTCGCCCGCAGGCCTCACCAAGCCGCCGTATAACGCCTGAGCGACTCCTCATCCTTCGAGACGCGCCCTTCGGGCGCTCCTCAGGATGAGGAAGAAAAAAATTCACCTCATCCTGAGGAGGCGCCGGAGGCGCCGTCTCGAAGGATGAGGTTTCATGTCAGGCTTTGGCCCCGGCCAGGATCGCCTTCACCTTGGGCCACGCCTCCTTGCCCTTGTCGGTCATCAGCTGGCGCAAGGGCGGCGGCACGTACTTGAACATCGCGTCCTGGAACATCGGCCGCGCCTTGATGCGCTCCCACCAGTCGGTGAGGCGCGGGCGCTTTTCCGTCCACATCCCGGACAACGCCAACATGTCGAGCCGGTTGACGAACGGGATGGCGCCCACCTCGGCGAGCGAGAACGCATCGCCGGCGAGCCATTTGCCGCGCCCGAGCGCGGTCTCCATATCGGCGAGGAACTTGTCGTAGACCTTGATCGCGGCGGCTGCGTCGGCGTCGTCGATGCCGGTCTCGAGGCGTTTCCGCCGGCGCGGCGCCTCGGCCGGACCCAGCTTGTTGACGTACTCGTCGAGCACCGCGGGCGGATTGGCGAGAACGGCGTGGCGGTGCGAGATGGCGAAGGTGACGACGGCGGTCGCCGGGAACAATTCCTCGTCGATCCGTTTGGTC
>DASWLB010000134.1:0-1748 GCA_036396315.1 Alphaproteobacteria bacterium | reverse complement strand
CCGTGCGCCGTGACGTACCGGTCGCGGTCCGCCGCGCGGTGGAACCGCGCCGCCCGGTCGCGCTCCTCGTCGCCGAGGACCGGGCGGAACGGTGTGGCCGCCTCCGGAGTGCCGGGCAGCGCGATCGTCCAGACGCGCACCGAACAGGCGAGCGCGCCCGCGGTCGGCGTCATGCGGGATGCGTCATCGTCCGGCGGCTGCCGTAGTGAGGCGGAGGCGCGCCGCGCAACCAGTCGTCGAGCTGCTCGGCGAGCGCGGGGGCATTGATCAGGTTTGTCATGCTGAGCGAGTCATGGCCCCCGATGTAGATCGGTTCGCCGCACTGCGGCACGAGTCTCAGCCAATCGAGCCGATAGTCGCGTTCGCCGAGAACCGGACGGTCGCGCGTGAAGCACAGCACGGTCGGTCCCGCGTAAGGACCGGGAATGTAGTGACGGCCGGCACGGAGGTTCGCCTCGTTCACGGAACGCTCGATCAACTCGCTGCGGTCGCCGCGGAACAGATCGCGGTGTCTCAGAATATCGCCGATCAGCTCGATCTTCTGGCGCAGATAGGCGCGGCGTTCCGCGCCCCGCAGACTGGCGATGGTCCGCGCGTGCAGATTGACGCGGTCGAGGAGGAACCGCGCCGTTCCGAATCGATTCGACCGCCGGAGGGGCCCGGCCATTCGGCCGCGCGACCGCCCGACGGCGTTGGTGAACGGCGGCGACGGGTCCAACATCACCAGAAGTGCGACCCGCTCGCCCGCCGCGTCCAATTGGCGCGCCATCTCGTAGGCGACGCGCGCTCCGAAGCACGCGCCGGCGAGGTAGTAAGGACCCCTCGGCTGGAGCGTCCGGATGCATCGGATGTTGGTCGCGGCGATGTCTTCCATGCGGTCGAGCGGCGGGGCCGAACCGTCGAGTCCCTGCGATTCGATCCCGTAGAACGGTTGGCGGCGATCCAGGAGCCGGCCGAGATGGACAAAGCCGAGCGGATTTCCGCCATTGCCCGGCACGGCGAACACCGGGGGCCGATCCCCGTCGGGCTTGATCGGGACAAGTCCGGCCGGCAGGGTGCGATTCGGCCTGTCGCCGCCGCGCGCCTGTTCGACAAGCCGCGCAATGCCGGATACCGTGGTCGCTTCGTCGAAAATCTGGCCGAGGCCCAGCGCGACACCGAGACGCTTGCGGATTCGCGTGAACAGATCGGCCGCCTTGAGGGAGTCCCCGCCCGCCAGGAAAAAGTCCTGATCGAGATCGGACGCATCGCTTTTCAGCACCGCGTTCCACAGCTTCAGGATGTCGCGTTCCAGCGCCGTCGGCGCGCGGGAAGATTGCGCGGCATTCGCCGTGCCGGCCTGGGCAATCATCGCGAGGCACATCTGCGCGACGCCGGCGCGGTGCACCTTTCCGCTGTTGCCCTTGGGCAGGGAGGCGCACAGGAACACGCGACGCGGCACCTTGAACGGTGCGAGGCGCTCGCGGGCGAAGGCGAGGAGGCTCGCCTCGTCGGCGCCAATGTCCGGCCTGGCGACGGCGGCGGCGGCCAGCTCCTGCCCCAGCGTCGGGTGCGGAACGGGGAAGACGCACACCGCGGCGACCGACGGATGGCGGGCAAGCACCTCCTCGACCTCGACGGGTGAGATCTTCTCGCCGCCGCGGTTGATCAAGTCCTTGATCCGGCCGGTGATTGTGAGGTAGCCGTCCGCGTCGAAGCGGCCGAGATCGCCGGTGCGGAACCAGCCGTCGACGAACGAGTCCCGCGTC
>DASWLB010000133.1:0-5338 GCA_036396315.1 Alphaproteobacteria bacterium | reverse complement strand
CGCGCCGAAGACCGGCCGCGGGTCGTGGGCGATGCCCGCCTGCGCCGGCATGGCGGCGGTCGCTGCGGCGAGCACGGCGAGGAGCGCGCCGGAACGGCGACTTACCCCTCGGAGGCACGGAATACGCCTGCGCATCTCCTCGCCCGTGCTCGTTGCCGGGGCCAAGGCTAGGGCGCCCTCGGTTGGCAATCGGTTAACGCGCACCGTTAAGGATCGGCTAACCACGATCCGCCATCTTGGGCGGCCGTTGCCGGGCGGTCCGTCCCGTCCCGTCCTAGTACCGACTTTCGTGAGTTCGTGAGTCGCGTACCGCGACTCACGAGCCGCGAAATCGGTACGTACTCAAAGCGTTGTACCTACTTTCAGGCTCCGCGCCTGTGGCGCGAAACTCTGAAAGTAGGTACTAGCCGGTGAACGAAAGGCGCTCCGGTGGAGCTCGGAATTTCCGCGACTCGGGTGCGGATCGCGCTGGCCGCGGCGGCGGTCGCGGCGCTTGCCGCGATCGGGATCGCCGCGGTGTCGGGATTCGCCGCCGCCGAGCGCGCGCGCGAGCTGCGCGCCTGGCAGACGCGGCTCGGCATCGTCGCCGATTCCCGCGCCGCCGCCGTAGATGCCTGGCTCGAACGCCAATACGACGCCCTCGCCGAGATCGCCGACAATCTGTCGGTCCAGATCTACATGACCGAGCTTGCCGCGCAGCCGACCGGCGCGCGCACCAGCGAGGCGCTCGCCCAGTCCGGCTATCTCGAGAACCTGTTGAAGGCGGTCGCCGACCGCACCGGCTTCACCGGCCCGGTGCTGGGCCCCGAAATCGCGGCCAACGTGCGGCGCGTCGGCGTCGCCGGCATCGCGCTCCTCGACCGCTCCGGGCGGATCGTCGCGCAGACGCCCGGCGCCCCGCCGCTCGACGGCGCGCTCGCCGCCTTCGTCGCCGGCGTGCCGGCGACCGGGCGCGCCCTCCTCGACGTCCATGTCGATGCGGCGGGCAAGCCGGCGATGGGCTTCGCGCTGCCGGTGCTCGCGGTTCAGGGCAACGGCGGCGCCGCCAACCTGGTCGGGCGCGTGGTCGGGGTGCGCGAGATCGATCCCGCCCTCTATCGCGAGCTGCGCCAGCCGGGCCAGCCGTGGAAGACCGCGGAAGCCATCCTGGTGCGCACGGCCGGCGCGGCGGTCGAGGTGATCTCGCCGATGCAGGACGGCGCGGCGCCGCTGTCGCGCCGGTTCGCGTCCGACACGCCCGATCTCGCCGAAGCCTACGCGATCGCCCATCCCGGCGGGTTCGGCCTGTTCCGCGATTACCGCGACGCCGAGGTCCTGGCGACCGTGCGGCCCATCGCGGCGGCGCCGTGGTCGCTCCTCTACAAGATCGACCGCGCCGAGGCGCTCGCCGATTCCGAATCCTGGCTCGAACAGCTCATCGCCGTCTTCCTCTTGGCGATCGCGCTGGTCGCCGCGTCCCTGGTCGCGGCCTGGCGCCACGGCGCATCGCTCCGCGCCTCGCGCATGGCCGCCACCCTTGCCGCGCTCGCCGCCGAGAACGAGTCCCAAAAGCAGCTCCTGCGGCTCGTCACCGACAGCCAGCGCAATGCGATCGCGCTGGTGGACCGCGACGGGCGCTACCGGTTCGCCAACCGCGCGGCGGCCGAGCGCGCCGGGATCGATGCCGCCGACATGGTCGGCAAGACGATCGCCGCCGTTCTCGGCCCGGCCGCGGCCGAGCGCAGCGAACGGCTGAACGAATCGGCGCTCGCTAGCGACGTCGCGACCATCGAGGTGTTCCGCGAAGGCGACAACGGCGCGCTCCGCATCGTGCAGTCCACCCACGTCCCCGTGCCCGGCGCGAACGGCACCGGCGAGGCCGTTCTCATGGTCGAGAACGACATCACCGCCGCGGTCACCGAGCGCGAGCGGAGCGAGCGCATCCTCAAGGGGCTGGTGCGCGCGCTGGTGCGCATCGTCGATGCCCGCGACCCTTATGCGGCCGACCATTCGTCGCGCGTCGCGCGCGTCGCGCTCGGCATCGCCGAGGAGATGGGGCTCGACGCGGTGACCTGCGACACGGCCGAGACGGCGGGACGGCTGATGAATCTCGGCAAGATCCTGGTGCCGGCCGAACTCCTCACCAAGCCGGAAGGTCTCACGGACGAGGAGATGCATCGCGTGCAGCAAGGCCTGCGCGCCGGCGCCGACCTCCTCGCCGGGATCGAGTTCGTCGGCCCCGTGGTGGAAACGCTGCGCCAGCTGCAGGAGCGCTGGGACGGTTCGGGCACGCCCGCCGGCGCGAAGGGCGAGCAGATCCTGCTCACGGCGCGCATCGTCGCCGTCGCCAATGCCTTCATCGCGATGACCAGCGACCGCGCGTTCCGGCGCGGCCTCGATGCCGACGAGGCGGCGCAACGCCTCATGGCGGAGGCCGGCCGCGCCTTCGACCGCCGCGTCGTCGCCGCGCTGGTCAACCGGCTGGACAACCGCGGCGGCCGCGCCGAGTGGTCGCAGGCCGAGCCCCGCGCCAGCGCGTAGCGCCCCAACTGTCATCCCGGATGCAGCGCAGCATTGCATGCTGCGCAGCACCCGGGATGACAACGTTGCCCAGCCACGGATGCTGGCCAACCGCCGACGTGCGCGGCATAGTGCCCGCATGCTCGACAGGATGTTCCGGCGCTCCGGCCATCGGCGGCCTCCGCCCGAGGCGCCCGCGGGCAAGCGCATCTACGCGGTGGGCGACATCCACGGGCGGAGCGACCTGCTCGCCGACATCCACCGCGCGATCCGCGAGGATGCGCGCGGCTTCGCGGGCGAGCTCGTCTGCGTCTATGTCGGCGACTACATCGACCGCGGACCCGATTCGCGGGGCGTCATCGAGTCGCTCGCGGCCCGCCCGCTCGCCGGGTGCCGCAGCCACTTCTTGATGGGCAATCACGAGGACATCATGCTCCGCTTCCTCGCGGACGCCACGGTCGCGCCGGTGTGGATCATGAACGGCGGCGGCACGACGCTCGACAGCTATGGGGTCGACTGGCGCGACTCCGCCGCCGACGGATTCGCCGCGGCGCAGGCGGCGCTCAGGCGCAACCTGCCCGACCCGCACCTTCGGTTCCTCCGTGCCCTCGAGCCCTGCCACGAGGAGGGCGACTATCTGTTCGTCCATGCCGGCATCCGCCCGGGGCGGCCGGTCGAACGGCAGGATCCGCACGATCTGATGTGGATCCGCGACGAGTTCCTGTACTCGACCGCCGATCACGGCCACGTCGTAGTGCACGGCCACACCATCGCCGAGGAGCCGCAGCTCCTCGACAACCGCATCGGCATCGATACCGGCGCGTATGCGACCGGCCGGCTCACCTGCCTGGTGCTCGAGGGGGCGGAGCGGCGTATCCTCCACACCTAGGCCGCCGGGGGGCCGCACTCGCGCCATAATCGGCCGCCACCGTCCGCGTGCTAGGAGCCTTTCTCGATCCCCATCAGCCCCTTATAAGACTGCGCATCGCGCCCAACCCGGCGGGCTCGGCCGATGGTTACGGAGACAAGAACATGGTCATGAAGCGCGTACTGGTCACGGGCGGCGCCGGCTTCATCGGGTCGCATCTGTCCCGCCGGCTGCTCGACGACGGGGCGGACGTGCTCTGCGTCGACAACTACTTCACCGGCACCAAGGACAACATCGCCGACTTCATCAAGAACCCGCGCTTCGAGGCGATGCGCCACGACGTCACCTTCCCGCTCTACGTCGAGGTCGACGAGATATTCAACCTCGCCTGCCCGGCCTCGCCGATCCACTACCAGTTCGACCCCGTCCAGACGACGAAGACCAGCGTGCACGGCGCCATCAACATGCTCGGGCTCGCCAAGCGCGTGAAGGCGAAGATCCTGCAGGCCTCGACCAGCGAGATATACGGCGACCCGCAGGTCCATCCCCAGACCGAAAGCTATTGGGGCCACGCGAACCCGATCGGCACGCGGGCGTGCTACGACGAAGGCAAGCGCTGCGCCGAGACCTTGTTCTTCGACTATCGCCGCCAGCACGGGCTCCGCATCAAGGTCGCGCGCATCTTCAACACCTACGGGCCCAACATGCACCCCGACGACGGGCGCGTGGTGTCCAACTTCATCATGCAGGCGCTCCGGGGCGACCCGATCACCGTGTACGGCAAGGGCGAGCAGACGCGCTCGTTCTGCTACGTGAGCGACCTGGTGGACGGGCTGCTGCGCCTCATGGACACGGGCGATGCCGTGACCGGCCCGATCAACCTCGGCAACCCGGCCGAGATGACCATCCTCCAGCTCGCCGAGCTGGTGATCCGCTTCACCAACTCGCGCTCGAAGATCGTCTATGCGCCGCTGCCGTCCGACGATCCGGTGCGGCGCAAGCCAGACATCACGCTCGCCAACCGCGAGCTCGCCTGGGAGCCCAAGGTGAAGCTCGAGGACGGGCTCAAGGAAACCATCGCGTATTTCCGCAAGCTGGTGTGACAGACTCGCCCGTACCCCCCACCCTATCCCGCCCCCTCAAGGGGGGCGGGAACGCACGGCACCACCCCCTCCCCCCTTGAGGGGGAGGGCTGGGGAGGGGGGTGCAGCCGCTCACATATCCAAGCACCCCGCCCGTGACCGCAGGTACTCCCAGGCGCGGTGGTAGCCGATGTCGCCCTGCTCCTCGCGCAAGCGCGCGGCGATCTCGCCCGCCGACAGGTAGCGGACCTCGCCCATGCGCATCGCCTCGGTCTGCAGCCTTGCGTTGACCATCAGATAGATCGCGGTCAGCACCGTGCCGCGGATCGAGGGGCCGCACACGACGCAGCCGTGGCCCCGCATCAGCGCGGTCGGGCGGTTGCCCAGGCATTTGGCGAGGTCGCGCCCCTGCTCCATGTTGACGACCAGGAGGTTGGTGTCGCCGAACTTGTCGGCGATGTCCCAGGTCGGCACCTCGCCCCCGATGCGCGCCGCGGAGTGCAAGAGCGGCTTGATGGGCGTGCCGGTCACGCCGAACGGGATCACCTCGTAGGCGTGGTTGTGGATCACGCAGTGGACGTCCGGCCGCACCTCGTACACTCCGCCGTGGATGAACCGCTCGGCGTAGATCGCGCGGCCCTTCTGGTCCACGGGCCTGCCGTCCTGCTCGTACTCCATGATGTCGTCGATGGTGACGACCTCGGGGCTGCGCGAGCGCGATAGGAGATACCGGCGCGGGTTCTCCGGATGGCGCGCGCTCACGTGGCCGTAGGCGTCCATCAGCCCCTCGCGGGCGCAGATGCGGTTGGCGACGACCAGGTCGCGCCAGACTTGCATGAGATCGCTCATCGTCTCGCTCCCGATTTTCTAGACCTATAGCTCGCGGACG
>DASWLB010000132.1:0-1961 GCA_036396315.1 Alphaproteobacteria bacterium | reverse complement strand
CGAAGCGCGAGGGGGAGGAGGGATTCGAGCCCGACGATGCCGCATTCGGCCTGCGTGAAGGGCAGGCGCTTCGAATCCTGGTCGTGCGGGGAATGGTCGGACGCGATCACGTCGATCGTGCCGTCGATGACGCCCTCCTCGATCGCGCGCCGGTCGTCCTCGGATCGCAACGGCGGCGACAGCTTCGCGAAGGTGCGGTAGTCGCCGACCGCGCCGTCGTTCAACGTGAAATAGGCGGGCGCGGTGTCGCAGGTGATGGCCATCCCGCGCGCCTTGGCGGCCCGGACGATCTCGACGCCCGCCGCGGTCGAGAGGTGCGCTGCGTGGTAGCGCCCGCCGGTGAGCTCGACAAGGCGGAGGTCGCGCTCGAGCAGGATCGCTTCGGCCGCCGCCGGGATGCCGGCGAGGCCGAGACGCGTCGCCACTTCGCCCTCGTTCATGTCGCCGTCGGCAAGCGCGGGCTCCTCCGGATGCTGGACGATGAGGAGCCCGAACGTGCGCGCATAGTTGAGCGCGCGGCGCATCACGAGCGCGCTGCCGACGGCGCGCGAGCCGTCGGTGAAGGCGACGGCCCCGGCCGCCGCCATCAGACCCATCTCGGTGATCTCCCGGCCGGCCAGGCCGCGCGTGATGCCGCCATAGGCGTAGATGCGGACGACGCCGACATCGCGGGCGCGCCGCGCGACGAACTCGACGAGGGCCGCGTCGTCGATCGGCGGATCCGTGTCGGGCAGGCAGACCATCGACGTGACGCCGCCCGCGGCGGCGGCGGCCGACGCGGTCTCGAACGTCTCCTTGTGCTCCTCGCCCGGCTCGCGCACGTTCACCCGGATGTCGACCAGCCCGGGGGCGAGGCAGTGCCCCCGGCAGTCGATCGCGGCGATGCCCTCGGGCACGCGCGATGCGAACAGGCCGGGTCCGATATCGGCGACGCGCTCGTCCTCGACGAGGAGCGCGCCCGGGGCATCGAGCCCGCTCGCGGGGTCGAGCAGCCGGGCATTGACGAACGCGGTGCGGCCGTTCGCGCCCGCGGCGGCGCTCATCTTGCACGCCCTTCCGCGTTGACCGGTCCGCGCCGCGTGAGCACGTCGAGGCAGGCCATGCGCACGGCCACCCCCATCTCGACCTGCTGGTAGATCGCCGAGCGGTTGATGTCGTCGGCCAGCTCGCTGTCGATCTCGACGCCGCGGTTCATCGGGCCGGGATGCATCACCATGGCGTCGGGCTTGGCGACCGCGAGCTTGTCGTAGTCGAGCCCGAAGAAGTGGAAATACTCCCGCGTCGATGGCACGAACGTGCCTTTCATCCGCTCGGTCTGCAGCCGCAGCATCATCACGACGTCGCAATCGACCAGCCCCCGGCGCATGTCGTGATGGACCTCGACGCCGAGCCGCTCGACGGCAGCCGGGATCAGGGTCGGCGGGGCGACCAGCCGGACATGCGCGCCGAGCGCGTTCAACAGGTGGATGTTCGAGCGCGCGACGCGCGAATGCAGCACGTCGCCGCAGATCGCGATGACCAGCCCGGCGATGCGGCCCTTGCGGCGGCGGATGGTGACGGCGTCCAAGAGCGCCTGGGTCGGGTGCTCGTGGCTGCCGTCGCCCGCGTTGATCACCGAGCAGGTGACCTTCTCCGACAACAGCTTGACCGCGCCCGAGAACGGGTGCCGTACGACGAGCACGTCGGGGTCCATAGCGTTCAGGGTCACCGCCGTGTCGATCAGGGTTTCGCCCTTTTTGATCGAGCTGGTGGCCGCCTGCATGTTGATGACGTCGGCGCCGAGCCGCTTGCCCGCCAGCTCGAACGAGGTACGCGTGCGGGTCGAGCTTTCGAAGAACAGGTTGATGAGCGTGCGGCCGCGCAGCAACGACTTGCGCTCGGCCGCATCGCCGCGCGCGACGTAGGAATCGGAGAGATCGAGCAGGAAGACAATCTCGTCGGCCGACATCCCCTCGATGCCC
>DASWLB010000131.1:0-8739 GCA_036396315.1 Alphaproteobacteria bacterium | reverse complement strand
TTCAACAGGCGGGGCACGAAGTCCTGCGCCGGGATGGCGGTTTGGGTCATCTTGATCTTGGGATAATCCTTCGGCCATTGGCTCTGTACGAACTGGCGGAAGCGGATGTTTGGCATCGTGAAGACGGCGACCTCGCCCTCGACCTCCGCGGCGGCGACGATCTTGTCCCATTCGCCGGCGGCTTGCGCCGACGCCTGGCCGGGCGCTCCCGCACCGAAGGCAAGCGCCGCGCCGAGGGCAATGGCGCCCGCAAGGCGCCCTCGGGTCGAATGAGCGTGATCGTGGCGTCGCATGATGACCTCCGAGGTTCCGTGCCGGCGCCTGCGAGCCTAGCATCTTGGGCCCGCATCCCGCCACGGCAAGCGGGGCTTCCGGTTTCGCCTTGACCGGAGCGGTCCCTGCCCCAATGTTGCCCGGAGGCGCCATTAGGGAACCCGCCATGCCGCTCGACGTCGAACCGCTCGGCCTGCTTACGGACCTTCTGGCGCGCGCCAAACGCGCCGGGGCGGACGCGGCCGACGCCGTCATGTTCTCGGGCGCCTCGCTCGAGATCGCGGTCCGGCTCGGGGCGCTCGAAAAGCTGGTGCGCGCCGAGGCGCGGGACCTCGGGCTCCGTGTGCTGGTCGGCAAGCGCCAGGCGATCGTGTCGTCCAACGACTTCGCGCGCGAGGCGCTCGACGCGCTGGTCGAGCGCGCCGTCGCGACCGCGCGTGCGGCGCCGGAAGACCCTTATGTCGGGCTCGCCGATCCGTCCGAGATCGCGCGCAGCGTGCCTGCGCTCGACATCTGCGACGCGACGGAACCCGAGGCCGATGCGCTGATCGCCAAGTGCCGCACGGCGGAGGTGGCCGCGCGCGCCGTCGAGGGCGTCACCAACTCGGAGGGCGCCGAGGCCGGGTGGAGCCGGAGCGTCGTCGCGCTCGCCGCGACCAACGGGTTCGCCCGCGCCTACGCGACCTCAAGCCATTCGCTCGCGGCTTCGGTGCTCGCCGGGCAAGGCACGGCGATGGAGCGCGACTACGATTTCGCGACCGCTGTATATGGCGCCGATCTGCGCCCGCCCGAGGAGATCGGGCGCAGCGCGGGCGAGCGCGCGGTGCGCCGGCTCGGCGCGCGCAAGGTGAAGTCGGCGCGCCTGCCGGTGGTGTACGACGAGCGGGTCGCGGGCGGGCTGGTGCGCAGCCTGTCGGGCGCGATAAACGGCGCCGCGGTCGCGCGCGGCACCTCGTTCCTCAAGGACAAGATGGGCGCCAAGCTGTTTCCCGACGGCGTGACCATCATCGACGATCCGCACCGCCCGCGCGGGCTGCGCTCCAAGCCGTTCGACGCCGAGGGACTCGCCAACGCGAAGCGCGCGGTGATCGACAACGGCGCGCTCACCACCTGGTTCCTCGATCTCGGCTCGGCGCGGAAGCTCGGCCTCGCCTCGACCGGCCACGCCGCGCGCGGTTCGGCGTCGCCGCCCTCCCCGGCCGCGACCAACCTCTACATGGCGCCGGGCAAGGTCTCGCGCGCCGCGCTGATCGGCGAGATCGCAGAGGGGTTCCTGGTCACCGAGCTGATCGGCATGGGCGTCTCCATGGTCACCGGCGATTACAGCCGCGGCGCGTCGGGCTTCTGGATCGAGAAGGGCGAGATCGCCTACCCGGTGAGCGAGATCACGGTCGCCGGCAATCTCAAGGACATGTTCGCCCGCCTCACCCCGGCCGACGACCTCGTGTTCCGCAGCGGCGCGGACGCGCCGACGCTGCGCATCGACGGCATGACGATCGCCGGCACCTGACTCCGCGGCATCGTTACCAATTCGTAACCCTCGCGGCCGATCCTCGCCCCGCCCCGCGCTGCGAGGGTTGTCCCTGCGGCGTCGCGACGCCATCTATGGCGGTGGGAGATTCGGGGCGAAGGAGCGGGGGAGCCGCACATGGACGATTCGCTCAAGCGCAACCTGGCGTCGGGTTCGACCTGGCTCAGGGCCGTGTACATGATTCTGTTCGGTGTGATCTTCTACGTCGCCGAGGTGGTGCTGCTCGTCGTCGCCGTGGTGCAGTTTCTGTTCAAGCTGTTCACCGGCGCGACCTTGCCGCGGATCGACGCGTTCGGCGCCACACTCGCCGCGTTCATGCGCGACGTGGTCGCCTACTTGACCTTCGCCTCCGATGCGAAGCCGTTTCCGTTCGCGCCTTGGCCCGAACGGGAAGGCCGTGTGCCGGCGCGGGTCGAGCCGCCCGACGCGCCGCCGGTCGACGTGGTCTGACGCCTTAAATTAGGGCGCCCTCAGCGGAGCGCGGAGAGGTCCTCGGGCACGGCGGACGCAGCGACCGACGGACAGGTCACCGTGCCCGACGCCGCGGCGCTCTCGAGGCTCGACAGGGTCGAGCCGAACACCGCGAACGCATAGACGAGTCCGAGTGTCGCGAGGAGCGCGATCCAGGCGATCGATCGAAGGCTCACGGCGGCCATCCCCCAACGGTCCAACCCAACCTAGGGCCGCCGTGCAAGTTCCGTGCCAGGGGGGTTAAATCGGGGATTCTCAGGGAGTTAGGTGATGGGGGCCGGGGAGGCGCGCCAACAGCCGTGCCTAGCGCGCGCCGTCGAGCAGCCCGTAGCGCCGCACCTCGCGGCGATAGACCTCGAGCGCCCGGCCGAAGCCCTGGAGCGACACGATGGCATCGCGCGGCATGCCCTCGGGCGCCGTCTGGATGCGGAACACGACGCGGTCCGCGGCGAGCATCTCGCCCAGGATGAGCGCCGCCTGATTGCCGGTCCACGCCGCGAACCCGTCGCGCACGCCCGCCTCGCGCGGCGCCTTCTGGCCGATGCGCAGGAACACCGGGATTCCCGGCATCGGCTTGTCGCGCACCTCGATCGCCACCTGGAACGCGTCGGGCGCGTATTCCTGCACGTGCAGCACGTTGCGCGTGCCGAGCGCGTGGCTGTCGGGCGGCGCGCTCAGCGAGCAGCGCGGATCGTTGGCGCCCTCGTGGCTGCGCCAGCACACGACCGACCATTCGCCAAAGGTCTGGTAGAAGAACACCCACGCGCCGGCCGGGCGCGCGAGGCCGAGCGCGGCGGCGGCGAGGACGGCGATGAGCGCAATTCGGGCCATGGCGCGAAGCCACCCTAGCGCGCAGCGCCGGCGCCTCCAAGCCGGGAACATTGGCCGGGACTCCGGCTGCGTGATATGGTCCGGTCCAGGCGCGAAAATCGGGGTCGTTCAGGCACTTGGCGGATTTGCCCGCGCGCACGAACCTTCACCAGGCGAGTTGGCCGCTGGTGCGCCGGCTCGTGCGCGGCTACGTGCGCCCGGAACTCGGGCGGATCGCAGTCGCGCTCGGCTGCATGGCGCTCGCCGCGCTCGCGACCGCCGGCCTCGCCAAGCTGATGGAGCCGATCCTCGATTCGGTGTTCATCGCGCGCGACCGCGAGATGGTGTCGTACGTCGCCGTCGCCGTGCTCGCGACGTTCGCGATCAAGGGCCTCGCCACCTACGGCCAGGCCGTCATCATGACCGCCGTCGGCCACCGCATCGTCGCCGCGCTGCAGAACGAGATGTTCGCGCACCTGATGCGCGCCGACCTCGCCTTCTTCCACGAAAGCTCGACCGGGCGGCTGGTCTCGCGCTTCACCAACGACGTGAACCTGTTGCGCGGCGCGGTCTCGACCGCGCTCGCCGGCATCGGCAAGGACACCCTCACGGTGGTGTTCCTCGTCGCGGTCATGTTCCACCAGGACTGGCTGCTCGCCCTCGTCGCGTCGGTCGTGTTCCCGCTCGCCGTGTTCCCGATCGTCCGCATCGGACGGCGCATGCGCAAGGTTTCGTTCGCGACCCAGAACCAGCTCGGCACCCTCACCGCGCTGCTCGCCGAATCCTTCCAGGGTGTGCGCCATGTCAAGGCCTACGGCATGGAGGAGTACGAGAAGGGCCGCGCCGCGCGCTCGGTGGCCGAGGTCTACCGGCTCGCCTGCAAGGCGGCGCGCACCCGCTCGCTGTCGCACCCGATCATGGAGACGCTCGGCGGAATTGCCATCCTGCTCGTCCTCATCTACGGCGGGACGCAGGTGATCGGCGGCGAGCGCACGACGGGCCAGCTCTTCTCCTTCATCGCGGCGCTCCTGCTCGCCTACGAGCCGATGAAGCGCCTTGCCCAGCTCAACGCCAACCTGCAGGAGGGGCTTGCCGCCGCGGCGCGCGTCTTCGAGATGCTCGACCTCGAGCCGGCGATCGTCGACCGGCCGGGCGCCAAGCCGCTCGCGGTTTCGCGCGGCGCCATCCGCTTCGACTCCGTGCGCTTCTCGTACGGCGCGAGCGACGACGGAGCCGCGCTCGACGGCGTGACGCTCGACATTCCGGGCGGCAGGCGCGTCGCGCTGGTCGGCCCGTCGGGCGCCGGCAAATCGACCGTGCTCAACCTGATCCCGCGCTTCTACGACGCGGACGGCGGGCGCGTGCTGATCGACGGCCAGGACGTACGCGACGTGACCATGGCGAGCCTGCGTTCCCGCATCGCGCTGGTGAGCCAGGAGATCGCGCTGTTCGACGACACGATCCGGGCGAACATCGCGTATGGCCGGCCGGACGCGACGGAAGACAGCGTCATCGCCGCGGCGCGGTCGGCGAGCGCGCACGACTTCGTCATGGAGTTGCCCGAAGGGTACGACACGCGCGTCGGCGGCGCCGGCGTCAAGCTTTCGGGCGGCCAGCGCCAGCGCATCGCCATCGCGCGCGCCATGCTCAAGGACGCGCCGATCCTGCTCTTGGACGAGGCGACCTCGGCGCTCGACACCGAATCCGAGCGCCAGGTGCAGGAGGCGCTGCGCACCCTGATGCGCGGGCGCACCACGGTGGTCATCGCCCATCGCCTGTCGACGATCGTCGATGCCGACCTGATCTACGTCCTCGACCGCGGCCAGGCGATCGAGTCCGGCAGCCACGCCGAGCTGCTCGCGCGCGGCGGCGCCTATGCGCGGCTCTACGCCCTGCAGTTCGCCGAGGAGCTGGACGAGGCGGCCGAGGAACCGGCCGGCGCGCCCGCCGCGGCGCGGGCCTGATCCGGCGCTCCGATGACTTTCGCGCTCTACCGCGCGCTCACGACGGCGGGGCTGCCGCTGATCCGCCTCGCCCTCGCCCGCCGCCGCCGCCTGGGCCGCGAGGACGCGGCGCGCATGGCCGAGCGCATGGGCGTCGCATCGCGCGCCCGGCCCGAGGGAGCGCTCGTCTGGATCCATGCGGCGAGCGTCGGCGAATCGCTTTCGGTGCTGGCCCTCGTCGAGCGCCTCGCGCGCGAGCGCCCGCACCTCGCGGCGCTGGTGACGACCGGCACCGTGACCTCCGCGCGCCTTCTCGAGCGCCGGCTTCCCCCCGCCGCGATCCACCAATACGTGCCGGTCGACCGCGCCGCCTGGGTCGCTCGCTTCCTCGACCATTGGCGGCCCGACCTCGTGCTCTGGGTCGAGTCCGAGTTGTGGCCGAACCTGTTGCAGGGCATCGCGAGCCGCAGCGTTCCGGCGGTGCTGGTCAACGCCCGCGTCTCGCCCCGCTCCTTCGCGCGCTGGCGGCGATTCAAGGGCATGGCGCGGCGGCTGCTCGCCACGTTCGATCTCTGCCTCGCCCAGTCTGAGGCGAACGCGGCGTCGCTCCGGGCGCTCGGCGCGGCGAACGTCGCGGCGCCGGGCAACCTGAAGTTCGCCTCCGAGCCGCTGCCGGCCGACCCGACTTCACTCACGCGTCTCGAGGCGGCTGCCGCCGGCCGGATCGTGTGGCTCGCCGCGAGCACCCATGAGGGCGAGGAGGAAGCGATCGAGGCGGCGCATCGCGTGATCGCGCAGCGTCACGACGGGCTCCTCACCGTCATCGCGCCGCGCCATCCGGCCCGCGGGCGCGCCATCGCGGCGATGCTCGCCGCGCGCGGCCACCGCGCCGCGCTCCGCTCGACAGGAGCGCTGCCCGATGCGGGCGATGCGTTCTACGTCGCCGACACGTTGGGCGAGCTCGGGCTGTTCTATCGGCTCGCGCCGGTCGCCTTCGTCGGCGGGTCGCTTGTCCCTCACGGCGGGCAGAACCTGCTCGAACCCGCGCGTCTCGGCGCCGCCGTGCTGCACGGTCCGCACGTCGAGAACTTCCGCGAGATCGCCCAGGCGCTCGACGAAGCCTGCGGCGCGGCGACGGTCGCCGACCCGACCGCGCTCGCCGCCGCGGTCGATGCGCTGCTCGCCGACCCGGGGCTCCGCGCGCGTTCCACCGCGGCCGCCGCGCGCATCGCCGAAGCGCAGGGCAAGGTGCTCGAGGACGTGATGGCGGCGCTCGCGCCCTATCTCGACGCGGCCTGCGGCGCGCCCGACCGGCCCGGGGACGGCGCGCGCGCGCCGCGCCATGCGCGCGCCTGAGTTCTGGCGTCACGGCGGACTCGTGCCGGCGCTGCTCGCGCCCGCCGCCTGCGCCTTCGCCGCGGCCGGCGCGGCGCGGCGCAGCCTCGCGCGCCCGTTCAAGGCCGCTTCGCCCGTCCTTTGCGTCGGCAATCTGGTCGCCGGCGGCGCCGGCAAGACGCCGGTCGCGATCGCCATCGCGCGCCGGCTGATCGCGATGGGACGGACGCCCCATTTCCTCACCCGCGGCTATGGCGGATCGACGATCGGGCCGCTCCGCGTCGATCCCGTGCGCCACGAGTCCCGCATCGTCGGCGACGAGCCGCTCCTGCTCGCGCGCGTGGCGCCGACGTGGGTCGCGCGCGACCGCGCCGCCGGCGCCCGCGCCGCGGCAGCCGCCGGGGCGGACGCGATCGTCATGGACGACGGGCTGCAGAACCCCGGCCTCGCCAAGGACCTCGCGCTCGTCGTCGTCGACGGCGCCTACGGGTTCGGCAACGGCCGGGTCATTCCGGCGGGTCCCTTGCGCGAACCGCTCGCCGAAGGGCTCGCCCGCGCCGACGCGGTCGTGATCGTCGGCGCCGACGAGACGGGCATCGTCCGATCGGTCGGTGGCGCGCTGCCGGTCGTCCAAGCGCGGCTCGTGCCGGTCGAGTGGACGGACGGTATCGCCGGCCGCGACGTCGTCGCCTTCGCGGGCATCGCCCGGCCGGAGAAATTCTTCACCACCTTGCGCGAGCTCGGCTGCCGGTTGGTCGCCGCCGAGTCCTTCGCCGACCACCACCGCTACCGGGTGGACGAGGTGATGCGCCTCGTCAACCTCGCGGTCGCGCACGACGCCGTTCCGGTGACGACGGCGAAGGACGCGGTCAGGCTGCCCGCGCCGGCCATGCAATTGGTGCGCGTCCTCGAAATCGAGATCGCCTGGCAGTCGCCCGAGGCGATCGACGCGTTGATCGCGGGCGCGCTGGCGCGGACACCGCGCCATGGCTGAACCCGCCGCCGTCCGCGCCGTGCGCCACCTCGCCGAAGCGGCCGCGGCGCTCGCCGGGTTCGCGCTGTTCCGCATCCTGCCGGTCGACGCGGCCTCGGCGCTGGGCGGATCGATCGCGCGAACGATCGGGCCGCGGCTGCCGATGTCGCGCCACGCCGTCGCCAATCTGCGCAGGGCGTTTCCCGACCTCGCGCCGGACCAAATCGCCCACATCGTGCGCGGCGTGTGGGACACGGTGGGGCGCACCTTCGCCGAATATCCCCATCTCGATGCGATCGCGAAGGATGCGGGGACGCCCGGCGCGCGCGTCGCCGTCGAAGGCCGCGACGCGCTGGCCGCGGTCCGCGCCGGCGGCGCGGCGCTCCTGTTCTCCGCCCATCTCGCGAATTGGGAGGTGTTCGCCCCCGCGCTCGCCGCGCTCGGCGTGCCTTACGCCCAGGTCTATCGCGACCCGAACAACCCCTATGTCTCCTGGCTCGCGCGCCAGGTCAGGCGTCTTTCGCCCGAGGACATGGTGCCGAAGGGTCCGGAGGGCGCGCGCCTGGCGCTCGCGGTCCTCGGCTGCGGCGGGCGGCTCGGCATGCTCGTCGACCAGAAGATGAACGACGGGATCGCCGTGCCGTTCTTCGGCCGCGAGGCGATGACCGCGCCCGCGCTCGCGCGCTTCGCGCTGCGATTCCGCTGTCCGGTCGTCCCCGTGCGCCTCGAGCGCCTCGGCGGCGCGCGGTTCCGCGTCACGTTCTATCCGCCGCTGCCGGTCGCGGACACCGGCGACCGCGCGGCCGACGTGGCGGCGATCATGGCGCGCGTCAACCGGGTGATCGAGGGCTGGATCCGCGAGCGGCCGGGCGAGTGGCTGTGGATTCACCGCCGATGGCCGGATGCGGGGCGCTGACGCGCGCCGCGATCACTCCGGCATCGGTCCGGCGAGCAGCGCGGGATCGATCCCCGTCGGGCCGAGGAAGGCGCCCCAGTGCAGGTGCGCCGCGGTGACCCGCCCGGTCGCCCCCACCTCGCCGATCGTCGCGCCCTTCGCCACCCGATCGCCCGGACGAACCGCGATGCGCGACAGGTGCGCATAAACCGTGGTGAGCCCGTGCCCGTGATCGAGCACCACCGTGTTGCCGGTGAAGTAGAACGCGTCGCGGGCGAGCGCGACCGTGCCGGCGGCCGTGGCGCGCACCGGGGTGCCGGCAAGCGCGACGACGTCGACGCCGAAATGGGGCTGGCGCGGCTCGCCGTTCAGGATGCGCTGGCTGCCGTAGACTCCCGAGATCGTGCCGATCACCGGCCAGACGAAGCCGGCGCGGTACCACGGCGTGTCGGTGAACCGCGTGCGCGTCGCCCGCAAGGTCGCGGTCTCGTCCGCGATGCGCGCCATG
>DASWLB010000130.1:0-2752 GCA_036396315.1 Alphaproteobacteria bacterium | reverse complement strand
GCTCGCCGCCTACCGCGCGCAGGACTGGCGTGCGGCGCGCGCCGCCCCCGAGCGCGTGCGCCCGCTCGATCCCGGCCTTGGGCTCGAATCCTTCTACGACCTCTACGAGGCGCGGCTCGACGAATACGAGACCGCGCCGCCCGAGCGCGACTGGGACGCGGTGTACGTCGCGACCGCGAAGCACTGAGCAGCGATGTGCGGCTTGCGGCGCGTTTCGCTCGCAGTCGCGAGACTTGACCGTTCCACCAATTGGTAGGGGCGGGTCTGAGACCCGCCCCTACGGCGTTCGAACGATCGGATGCGAGGATCGCTGTCGCTACAGCCCGAGGTCGGCGGGGCCGAGGAGTCCCATCGCGCCGAGCACGCGGAACACCGCGAGCTGCGCATCGTACGTGGCGGCGAGGTAGTTGAGCCGCGCGTTAAACACCTCGCTCTGGGCGTCCAGCACGTTGATCGCCGTCTCGCGGCCGGCGTCGCGCAGCCGCCGGCGCGAATCGAACACCTCCTCGGCGATCGCGACCGCGTTGTCGAGGAGCTGG
The DNA here is from genome assembly GCA_036396315.1 of Alphaproteobacteria bacterium. GTDB lineage: Bacteria > Pseudomonadota > Alphaproteobacteria > MPNO01 > DASWLB01 > DASWLB01. Next base: position 2,213 of record DASWLB010000130.1, on the reverse strand, counting down.
GCGCGCTCGCGCGCGGTCATCAGCTGCTCCCAGGCGATCGCCAGATCTTCGGACACCTTGCGCCGGTTGACGTTGTAGGAATCGAACGCCGCGCTCTTCTCGAGCGTCGCCGCGGCGACCTTGGCCTGCGTCGAGAAGCCCGAGAACAGTTCCCACGAGAGCTTGACCAGCACGGACCAGTCGCGGCGGATACCGCGCACCGCATCGACGTTGTCTTCCCAGTTGTACTGGCCGACGAGGTCGAGCTTGGGGAACAGGTCGGACTCGGCGACGCCCACCTCGCGGTCGGCGACGTTCACGCGCCGATCGCTCGCGATCAGCGACGGGTTGTTCTGGATCGCGGTGCGGTTCGCCTCGTCGAGGCTCGGCGGCAGGTCGGCGAGCTTGAGCTCAGGCGGGGCGAGCGCGGCGATGTTCGGCGCGTGGCCGAACAGCTGGGCGTAGCGCGCCGCGGTTTCGCGCAGCGTGCCCTCGAGCTGGACGCGCCGCTCCTTGGCGATCTGCAGCCGCGCCTTGGCGAACAGCACGTCGAGCGAAATGCCGGCGCCGCGCCGCACGCGCTCGTCCTCGAGGTTGAGCTGCTGGGCGATCGTCTGTTCGTTGGCGGCCGCAATCTCGGCGAGCTTCGACTGGCGCAGCACCCCGTAATAGGCGGAGATGCCTTCGAGGATCAGCGTCTGGCGCGTGGCCTCGAGGTTGCGCTCGGCCACCTCCTGGCGCAGCTTTGCCGCGGCGTGGCCCTCGAACATGCGGAACCCGTCGAACAAAGGCTGGGTCAGCGAAACCGTCGCCTTCTCGCGCGGCGTGCTCGATTCGTCGAGGCCGATGATGCGCCGCGTCGGCGTATCGATGTGCTCATATCCGCCGTCCGCGGTCACCGCGAGCTTCGGCAGGAACGCGGAGAAGGCCTGGCGCACGCGCTCGCGCGCGGCCTCGGCCGTGTGCTGGTCGGCCTGGATGCGGGGATGGGTGGCGAGAAGCCCGGTCAGTTCTTCCCGCAACGTGACCGCGCCGGCCCCTTGCGGCGACGCGAGACACACAGCGCCGATTACCGCGGCGGCGGCACCGGCGCGCACCGCGCTCCTGAATTTTCGCTTAAAGATGGCTGCCCCCCACAGGCATGCACGCATGCGCATCTCTTGAGAGTCCTCAGTTTCGTCTTGGCGGGCTAGTTTGGCAAGCGCGTTCTGGAAGTAATTCCCGCCCTTGCCGCAACTGGCCGGTCCCGTTAGAGGAAGGTGCCGCGATGCGCACCGGCCCGGGAGGAACGATGCTCACCCTGTACCATTACTGGAGCTCCGTCTGCTCGCAAAAGGCGAGGCTCGCGCTCGCCGAGAAGGGGCTGGACTGGACCAGCCGCCATGTCGACCTGTTCCGGTTCGACCATTGGGAACCCGGCTACAAGGCGCTCAACCCCAAGGCCGTGGTGCCGACGCTCGACCATGACGGGCGCATCGTCATCGAATCGAACGTCATCATCGAATACCTGGAGGACGTGTTCCCGGAGGTCAGGCTCCGCCCGGCCGATCCTTACGCGCAAGCGATCATGCGCCTCTGGATCTACAACTCCGAGGAGATCGCTCACCCGAACGTGAACACGCTGTCCTACAACGCGCGCCACAAGTTGCGACTCGCCAAGTTCCCCAAGGACCAGCTCGAGCGCCTCGCCGCCAAATGCCCGAATCCGGCGATCGCGCGCCGCTTCCTGCGCCGCGTTGCCGAGGGCGTGTCGCCGCGGGAGGAGGAGGACGCGTACGCGACGCTCGACCACATGCTGGACGCGATGGAGCGCGCGCTCGATCCCGGCCCGTGGCTCACCGGGCCGAGCTACAGCTTGGCCGATGTGGCCATGGCGCCCTACGTCAACCGCATCGAGGTGTTGCCGCGGCCCGAGATGGTGGGCGCGAAGCGCCGCCCGCGTATCGCCGAGTGGTGGCGCCGCGTGCGGGAGCGCCCGGCGTTCCAGACGGCGTTCTCGTTCGCCAATTCGGATACGTCGGACCCGGTGAAGCGCTAGAGCGGTATCCGACCAAGCGGAACAGATCTTGGGTTCACCGCGGGCTTCGACCATTGGTCGCGGACTGAAGAAAGGGCGTCATGGCCGGGCCGCCCCCGGAATTGTTCCGGGGCGAGTCCCGGCCATCCATGGGCCTCTTCCGTCGCCGATGCCGAAGAGCGACCGCATGAAGCCCGTGGATGCCCGGCACAAGGCC
>DASWLB010000129.1:0-11389 GCA_036396315.1 Alphaproteobacteria bacterium | reverse complement strand
AGGCGGTCGCGCACCTGGTCGTGCACATTGTTGGAGATCAACACGCCGCCCGGTTCGGCCAGGGCTTCGAGCCGCGCCGCGATGTTGACCCCGTCGCCGAAGATGTCGCCCGCCTCGACGATGACGTCGCCGAGATTGATGCCGATGCGGAATTCGATGCATTCCGGGGCGGGCACCTTGACGTTGCGCTCAGCCATGCCTTGCTGCAATTCGACCGCGCAGCGCACCGCGTCGACGACGCTGGGAAACTCGGCGAGGAGGCCGTCGCCGGTGGTCTTGACGATGCGCCCGCCATACTCGGCGATCTTGGGGTGCAGCAACTCCGCCCGCAGCGCCTTGACGCGCGCCAGGGTTCCGGCCTCGTCGGCCTCCATCATGCGCGAATAGCCCACGACGTCGGCGGCGAGGATCGCCGCAAGCCTTCTTTGGACGCGCTCCTCGGCCATCGGCGGCTCACTCCCAGACGCGCGTACGGAAAGCGAGATTACGCCTCGGCGTCGGTCGCGCCAATATGTCCGCTCAATCCGCTACGGTCCCCGCCCCCGCCGCGCGCATCCGCAACCCCGATCCGGGCACGAACCAGACGACGGCGAGGACCGCGGCGGCGGCAGGAATCGCCGCGTTCCACGGCATGAGGAGCGACAACCCCGCCGCGCCGAGCGCGACCCGCGCCCAGGCCGCGATCGGCCGCCGCCAGAACCCCTCGACCGCGAGTGCGATCAACACGACGCCAACGGCCGCGGTCGCGAACGCCGTCACGGTCAGATACCACGCGCCGTAAAGCAACAGCTCCGGCCCGTACACGAAGGCGATCGGCACGAAGAAGGCGGCGATGGCGAGCTTGGTGGCGATCGCCGCGATCTTGAGCGGATTGTCTTCGGCGATCGAGGACGCGGCGAACGCGGCGACGGCGACCGGCGGCGTGATCGCCGACATGACGGCATAGTAGAGCAGGAACATGTGGCCGCCGAGGGTCGCGACCTGCAGCTTCGCGAACAGCGGCCCGATCAGCACGGCGGCGAGGATGTAGGCACTCGGCGTCGGCATGCCCATACCGAACAGGATGGTCACGCCGCCGGCAATCACGAGCGACAGGAAGACGTCGGCCTCGGTCAGCGAGTAGATCACGTGCGAGAACTTCGCGGCGAGGCCGGTCATGGTGATGCCGGCGATCACGAGCCCTGCGGCCGCGGTCGCGCCCGCGACCGGCACGGAGCGCATCGAGGTCTCGGCGAGGGCGCGGTAGAAACCGACCAGGCCCACGCGCGTGCGCCGGCTCACGGCCGCGACCGCGAGCACGGCGACGGTGCCGTACACCGCGACCATGGTCGGCGTATAGCCCATGAACAGCGCGACCGTGAGGACCGCGAGCGGGATCATGAACAGTCCGCCACTCCGCATCGTCCGGCCGAGAGCGGGAATCTGGTCGGAATCGAGCCCGCGCAGCCCGAGCTTCAACGACCGGAAATGGACCTGGGCGTACACCGAAAGGTAGTACAGGAGCGCCGGCAGGAGCGCGGCGACGGCGATCTCGACGTACGCGATGCCGGTGTATTCGGCCATGATGAACGCGGCCGACCCCATCACCGGCGGCATGAGGCTGCCGCCTGTCGAGGCGGCCACTTCGACCGCGCCGGCGAGCGCGCCACCGTAGCCGAGCCGCTTCATGATCGGGATGGTGATCGAACCGGTCGTCACCACGTCGGCGGTCGGGCTGCCCGACATCATGCCGTAGAGGCCGGAGGACACGACCGCGATCTTCGCGGGCCCGCCAGGCTGGCGTCCGGAGAGCGCCGACGCGAGATCGTAGAAGAAGTCGCCGCCCTTCGCATAGAGCAGCACGGTGCCGAACAGAACGAACATGAAGGCGTAGGTCGCGGCGACCCGCACCGGCAATCCCATGATTCCGTCGGTCGTGAACACGACGATCTCGATGAAATGTTGGTAGTCGATGTAGCCGTGCTGCAGCACGCCCGTCAGGTGATGACCGAAGAAGTTGTAGGCGACGAAGATCAGCACGACGACGGTGAGCCCGAGCCCGGTCGTGCGCCGCGTCACCTCGAGGGTGAGGAGGAAGATCGCCGAGGCGAAGATGATGTCCCAGCTGGTCAGCGGGTCGAGCAACACGATCCGGTTGACGATCGCCTCCGCCTTCGTCGCGAAAAAGACGCCGGCCGCGACACTCGCCGCGCACAGGACGAAGTCGAGGATCGACGGGCGGTCGGTCCGCGAGGTGGGCAAGGCGCCCACGGTCAGGAACGTGATCGCCATCATGCCGGTGAGGAACACCGCGGCGAGCGTCCAAGGGGCGATGATGATGACGGTCGCGGCCAGGACGACATAGACGCCGAGCGCGGCCGCCGCGCACGTGATCGCGGCGCCGAGCGGGCCGGCAGGGCGGCGCCGCGCCCCGACCGAGAACCACGTCGCCGCCCGAAGAATGCCTAAGCCGGACATGTGGCGACCGCGCGGGGCGCCGTGGGTCAGGCCGATCCCGCCGCGCCCGATGCGCCCGCTTCTACTTCAGGAGCCCGGCCTCCTTGTAGTACTTCGCCGCGCCGGGGTGGAACGGCGCCGGGCCGGCCTCGGTGACGGTCGCCGGAGTCGTCACCTGCTTGAGGAGCGCGTGCGCCCCTTTGAACTTCTCGATCTGCGACACGACGCCCTTGGCGAGGTTGTAGGCGAGCGCATCGTCCATGTCCTTGCTCACGATCAGCACCGCTCCGGCGCACACCGAATTGATGTTCTGGGAGAGGAAGTCGTACTCGCCCGCCTTGAAGCCGCAGACCGATCCGCCGATCGTCTTGGCGACCTTGTCGGCCGCCGCCGCGGGAATCTCCAGCAAGACGATGGGAACGCCGCGCGCGATCTCGAGCACCGAGGCGTGCTTGTAGGCGATGCCGTAGATCGTCGCGTCGATGCGCCGGTCGAGGATCAGCGAGGTGATCTCGCGCGACGCCGCGCGGACCACCTGGCCACCCCATTTTTCGATCGCGTCGGGCGTCGCGCCGACCGCCTCGAGCAGCAATTCGGCGATATCGCCGTCGACGTTGCCGCGCCGGTTGATGGCGATGCGGATCGGCGCCTTCTTCGCCGTCAGATCCTGGAGCGTCTTGAGGCCGTGCTTCTCCGCGAAGTCCTTGGTGACGATCACGTGCTGGGCCTGGAACCGCGCGTTGGGCGAATACATGCGGGCGAGCGTGCGCACGTCGGTGATCTTCTCGCGGAACGGCGGCTGGCCGTTCTGGGCCATCACCACCTCGGCATCGACGGCGATACCGAGCGGCACCTTCTTGGTCGCGACCAGCGGGATGTTGGCCATGCCGCCGCTCGATGTCTGATAGGTGACGGTCGAGCCGGGATAGGCCGCGGCGATTGCGGCATCGACCCCGGCGCCGAGGCTCGACCACAACCCGCCGGGGCTTGCCCCGCTCAAGGTCAGGTTGTAGGGCTGCGCGGAAACGGGACCAGCCGCAAACGCGAGCGCGCAACCGGCGGCGAACAGCATTCTCTTCATCGCTTCCTCCCCAGGTGTCATTGCCTTCACGCCGGATTCGCCAGCGTGCCATTCTTTGCGCACATTTCAACACGTTCGCGCCGGGCGGTCCACCGGGCTTGCGCGTTGCCGGACGGACCGCTCAAAGTCTAGGATCGGCGCCAACGAAAAAGCCGGAGATCCGACATGCCCGACCTCACCCTCGCCCAGGCCTCGACCATCGTCGACAAGGCGCTCGAACAGGGCCGCGCCCTCAAGCTCCGGCCGCTCTCCGTCGCGGTGCTCGATGCGGGCGGCCATCCCCGGGCACTCAAGGTGGAGGACGGATCGTCGCTGCTCCGCCACCAGATCGCCACGGGCAAGGCGTGGGGCGCGCTCGGCATGGGAATGGCGAGCCGCAGGCTGGTCGAGCGGGCGAAGAACAACCCGGCCTTCGTCAATTCGCTCACCCAGATGGCAGGCGGGCTGTTCGTGCCGGTGCCGGGCGGCGTGCTGATCCGAGACTCCGCCGGCGCGCTTCTCGGTGCGGTCGGGATCAGCGGCGACACCTCGGATCGGGACGAGGAATGCGCCGTTGCCGGCATCCGCGCCGCCGGCCTCGTCGCCGACACGGGTGCCGAATGAGCGTGGCGCGCGCCCTCGTCCGCCTCGCCCTCGCGCTAAGCGCGCTCGCCGTCGCCGGTTGCGAGCCGGCGGCGCAATGGTACGAAGGCCCGCGCCGGCCATTCGCGGAGACCGCGCGGCTCTGCTGCCGGACGAGCAGCCCGCACACCGTCGACGTCCAGGTCCGGAACGCCCAGATCCGCATCGACCGCATCGATGCGCGCTGGTTCGATTTCGACGAGGCGTGGGCGGAACTGCTGCCCGGCCGGCACGAGGTGGCCTACACCTATGTCGAAGGCACCGGCGGCTTCCCGTTGCCGGTGCTGCCGAGCCTCACGGTCAAGGACAAGCTCGCCTTCACCGCGCTCGCCGGCCACAGCTACCTGATCCGCGCGCGGCGCGAGGCCGACAAGACCTACGTGTGGATCGAGGACGAAGCGAGCGCCGAGGTGGTCGCCGGCGCAAAACCCGATTAGACGGACCTCATCCTTCGAGACGCGCCCCTGCGGGGCGCTCCTCAGGATGAGGTGCATTTACTGTTCTTCCTCATCCTGAGGGCGGTGCGCAGCACCGCGTCTCGAAGGATGAGGAAAGGCCGCCAGCCGGTTGAATGGCGCCGCCGCGCGCCTTAACATTCTTGCTGCAACCGCGAACGGAGCCCCGCATGCCCAAGGCACCGAAAGGCGCGCTCAGCCACGTCATCCTGTTCTGCTACGACCTGCCGAAAATGGTGCGGTTCTATACCGAAACGCTCGGGTTCCACCGCTCCGACGAGGGGCCGGCGCGCGGCGAGACCTTGGTGTTCATGACCCTCGACCCCGAGATCGACCACCACATGTTCGGCCTTTGCTCGGGGCGCACCGGCCCCCGCGACGCCGCCGTCGTCAACCACATCGCCTTCCGCGTCGGGTCGATGACCGACCTGCGCAACCGCTACGAGACCTTGCGCGCGAGCTCTGAGGCGAGCTCGATCGATCCGACCAACCACGGCTCGTGGTGGTCGGTGTATTTCCGCGACCCGGAGAACAACCGCATGGAGTTCTTCGTCGATGCGCCGTGGTACGTGAAGCAGCCGGTCGTGACCAAGCTCGACCTGTCGCTGACCGACGAGCAGATCTTCGAAACCACGCGCGAGAAATGGGGCGTCGATCCCACTTTCACGCCGATGTCGGAGTGGAAAGCGCGGACCGTGAAGGCGCTCGCCGAAGAAGACGCCTGACCGCGCGCGCCGCTCGGCGTTCTCAGCGCAGCGGTACCAGGGTGGCGACGATCCCCGCCGCGATGTCGTCGACGACGCGCGGCAGGTTCTCGAACTCGCGGCGGAACGGCTCGGCGTCCGACACCGCCCATTCCGACAGGCGCCGTTCCTCGCTTCCGTACATCCAGGCATGTTCGCCGAGATTCGCGCCGTCCGCGCGCACGAGCCGCGTCTTGCCCTCGAACACGAACCGGGCCTTCGGATCCTCGCCCGAGGGACCGACCAGCCAGAACCGCTCGACGAGGCTCGACAAGGTGGCGTCGGCGCGCGGCGCGAAGTCGGCGCCGTCGCGGCTGATCGCGGTCATGTGGATCGCGAGCGGGCCGAGCGCATTGCCGCGCTCCACCAGCCGTTCGACGAGGAGCCCGCCCACATCGATGCGCCCCGCGACGGCGGTGTAGAGACGCGCCGCACCGGCCGCGGCGGGCTCGAGGTAGCGCACCTCGGGTTCGTGCATCGCGCCCTCGATCGCCCATGCCGGGGCGATGATCGGCATCAGGATGATGCCCGGAATTCCGAGCGAGATCGCGTAGGCGATCCCGCCGGCGAGCCCCTTCCCCGCCCCGGCGGTCCGGCTCGAAACGTGCGCCTCGTAGTACGGGCCGGGCACCGGCCGCTCGAGCGTCACCGCGATGGTGCGCGGCGTTTCCCTTAGCCACGCATCGAGCCCCGCCGGCGGCGGCATGGATTCGGGCGCCGCCGCGCACGCGGCGACCGCGATTTGCGCCACCAACGCGACTGCGGCCGCCGCCCCGCGACTCGCCGCAGTCATTCGGCGCAAGATGCCATCGCCTCGCCGAGCAGGCCCTTGAACGCGCGCTCGATGCGCCAAGTCTCGATCGCGCCCTTGAGCACCTGGGCCTGGGCCTCCTCGGTGCGCGCATGGCGGCGCACCACCTCCATCAGGAAGTTGGCGTGCCGGACGTCGGCCTCCATGTGCTCGGTATTGTTGGGCTGCTTGGAGAACGGAATGCCCGCGTCGTCGCGCATCTTCTCCGCGACGCGGCGCGAGAAGCAGCCGCCCTTGATGATCTCATCCGAATTGCTCATCTCGAGCGCGGCGCTCACCGGCATGGCCTCGAGCCAGGGCCGGTCCTTGGCGAGGTGGATCCAGGCGTAACAGCAGGCGGCGGTGCCGGGCAGCGGCGGGGTCTTCACGAAGTCATCCGGCGTGAGGCCGACCGCCTCGCCTTCTTTCATGCCGAGCGTCCAATGGTTGTCGACGCCGCGCTCGGCGTCGCCCATCAGCTCCTCCTTCTCGTGGTCCCAGACGAGCTGCTTCACGTCGAACGGCGCCGCGGCCTGCACGTAGGCCCAGCAGTCGCGCCGGTTGAGGACGAAGTAGGCGCGCTGGACGAGGTAGAGGCGCGTGCGCGCCTTCGTCCATTCGATGCCGAGGATGCGCCTGTATTCGGGCGAGTCGAACTGGGCGTTGGCGAGCGCGTGGAGCTTCTTCTCGAGCGCCTCGATCCCGTCGATCACGGTGGCCATGGCGAGCCCTCCCCTCGTGCGCGTACCCGAGTGTTCCCTCCCCGAGCGACAAGGTCAACCGGATCGCTTCAGTACAGCACGCCCGGCAGCCAAAGCGCGATCCCGGGGAAAATCAGGAGCAGCGCGATCAGGATCGCGTCGGCCGCGAGGAACGGCACGATGCCGCGGAACATGATGCCGAGCGGCACGTCGGGGAGCTGGGCGCGTATGACGAAGATGTTCAGCCCCACGGGCGGGGTGATCAGGCCGACCTCGACGACCACCACCATGAGGACGCCGTACCACACCGCGTCGTAGCCGATCGAGAGCACGACCGGCAGGAACACCGGCACGGTGACGACGATGATGGCCACCGAATCGAGGAAGCACCCGAGGATGATGTAGAATACGATGATGGAGAGCAGCACCTGCCAGGGCGAAAGCTCCAGGTACCTGATGACGTCGACGATGAGCACCGGAACCCGGGTTTGCACCACGAAGTAGGCGAAGATCCAGGCGCCGACGATGATGAACATGAGGAGCGCCGTCGTGCGTAGCGATTCCAGCACGCAGGCCCACAGCTCGCCGACCGACGACATGGCGCGCGTGCCGAACGCGATCGCGATCGCGGCGAACGAGGCGACGCCCGCCGCCTCGGTCGGCGAGAACCAGCCGGTGTAGATGCCGCCGACGGCGAGCCCGAACAGGAGCACGAGCTTCCACATCGCCTTCGCGGTGCGCAGCCGGTCCCGCCACGGCATCGACGGGCCCGCCGGCGCCCACTCCGGCCGCACCTGGGCGATCACCCAGACGACGCCGACGAACAGGAACGCGAGCAGAATGCCGGGGATCATCCCGGCGGCGAACAGCGCCGGCACCGACTCCTCGGCGAGCAGCGCGTAGATCACCATGATCACCGACGGCGGGATGAGGATGCCGAGCGTGCCGGCGGCGGCGATCGAGCCGGTGGCGAGCCGGAGGTCGTAGCCGTAGCGGCGCATCTCGGGCACGGCGATCGAGGTGAAGGTCGCCGCGGTCGCGACCGAGGAGCCGCTGATCGCGGCGAACCCGGCGCAGCCGCCGATGGTTGCCATCGACAGCGCGCCGCGCCGGCCCGCGAAGACCGCGTTGGCCGCCTCGAACAGCTCGCGCGACATGCCTGACCGAGTGGCCACAGTGCCCATCAGGATGAACAGCGGCAGGACCGAGAACGAGTAGCTCGCGAGCGAGTACGGCGTCGTGCCGAACACGATGAACGCCTTGCCCCAGCCGTCGATGGCGGCATAGCCCGCGAGCCCGACGAGCCCCATCGCGGCGCCGAGCGGCACGCGCAGGAAGGTGAGGACGATCAGCGCGGCGATGCCGTACACGCCGATGAGCTGCGGGGTCATCGGCGCTCCCCGCTGCGCAGCGCGGTGCGGACGTCGCGCACGAACATGGCGAGGGCCGCGATCCCAGCCGACGCGAGCCCGATGAAGACCAGCGAGCCGGGCCAGATCTTCGGCATGTGCAGGTCGAACGTCACGTCGTGGAAAGTGATCATGTCGATCGCCGGCTGCACCATCGCGTAGGTGAGCAGGCCCAGAAACAGGACGCAGAGCGCCATGCCGGTTGCGCGCAGCACGTCCACGACGCGCGCCGGTACGACCTGGTCGATCAGCTCGATCGTGATGTGGCTGTCGCGGAGAAAGACCTCGGCGACGACGAAGAACGCGGCGGCCGCGAGCAGCAGCTCGACGATCTCGTAGGCACCGTAGACCGGCGCGTTGAAGCCGGATCGCAGCCCGACGTCGATCACGTTCATCGCAACCATGCCGAGCAAGGCGATCGCGGCGCCGTGGCTGAGGAGCCGCGCCGCCGCGACGGTGATGCGCATCATGGCGGAGCGGGCCTAGGCCGCGGGCAGATCAGCTCTCCGCCGCGTACTTGGCCGAAAGCGCCTTCGCGCGCTCGTGGAACGCCTTGGCCGGGAGGCCCTTTTTCTCGAGCGAGTCGATCAGCTGCTGCACGAAGCGCTCCGCGACGCTGCGCAGCCTTCGATCGGCCTCGGGGCTCAGCCGGACCGTCTCGATTCTCGAATCCTCCATGTACTTGAGGAAGCCCGGGAAGTCGCTCCAGGTCAGGGTCGCCATCAGCACACCGTTCTCCTTGCCGCCGAGCCCCTCGACGAAGGTGCGGAGATTGGCCGGCAGCGCCGCGAGCGATTTCGGATTGACCACGGTGCCGAACGAGATCGCCGACCGCACGGTGTCGGAGTAGTACTTGACGAGGTTGCCGAGCCGGAACGAATAGATGCCGAACGGATCGGTGACCGCACCGTCGATGGTGCCCTTCTGGAGCTGCTCGGCCATCTCGCTGGCGGGCACGCCGACCGGAATGCCGCCGATCTCCCTGAGGACGGCGGCATCCGCCGGAGTCGGCGTCCGGTAGCGCCGGCCCTTGAGGTCGTCCAGGGTGCGGATCGGCTTGCCGGCGTCATAGATGCCGGAGGGACGGTTGTTCACGATCCACAGGAGGTGCGTGCCCTCGTGTTCCTTGACGAGCTCGCGCGCAAGGTCGCCCGCGACCTTGGCGCCGACGATGGCGCCCTTCGCCCCGGCCGGATACAGGAACGGCACGTGCAGCAGTTCCGTCATCGGGAAGCGGCCGGGAGTCGCGCCGTGCTGGAACCACGCGATGTCGGCGACCCCGGTGCGCGCGAGGTCATAGTGCCGCGGCATCGGCCCCATCGAGGCGCCGAAGAACAGCTCGAGGTTGAGCCGGCCGTTGGTCTTCTTCGCGAGCTCTTCCTTCTTGATCTTGAACCAGCGCGAGCTTGAGGCCGGCTCGGGCGTGAAGCTCGCGACCTTGAGCGTGTAGGTTTTGTCTTGCGCCTCGGCCGGACCGATGCCGGGCGCCACGGCGAGCGCCGCACCAACAAGTCCGAAAACCAGCCACCGTGCGACCATGGTTAGCCCTCCCTCGAATGTCCGATCGGCCTACTCTTGAGGCGGGATTACGCAGGCTACATTAGTCGCCGGCGAGGACGCGAACAAGGCGCCCGCGCGTCCGGCCGGCGTAGCGCCATACGCCGCGGGGCAGGCTCAGCCCTCCTTCTCGTACTTGGCCGACAGCGCCTTGGCGCGGTTGTAAAGCGACCGCGCGGGAAGGCCCTTCGCCTCCAGCTCCTTGACCTTCGCCTCGGCGTAGCGATCCGCGGCGGCGCGCAACGCCCTTTCGGACGCGGGATCGAGCGCCGTGGTCGCGATGTTGGACTCCTTCATGTACTTCACGAACACGGGGAAGTCCTCCCAGGTGAGGCGCGCGAAATGGACCGCCTGCTCCTTTCCGCCGAGCCCGTCCACGAGCCGGCGCAAGTCGGCCGGCAGGGCCTCGCGCGACTTCGGGTTGAGCGCGAGCCCGAACGTGATCGCGGATCGCACGGTGTCGGTGTAGTACCTCACCAAGTTGCCGAGCCGGAAGGCGAAGATGCCCATCGGGTCGGTGACGGCGCCGTTGATCGTGCCCTTCTGAAGCCCCTCGGCCATCTCGGTCGCGGGAACGCCCACCGGCACCCCGCCGGCCTCCCGGATGACGGCCACGTCCGCCGCGGTCGGCGTGCGATAGCGCCGTCCCTTCAGGTCCTCGATCGTGCGGATCGGCTTCGCTGCGTCGTAGAGGCCCGACGGGCGGTTGTTCACGATCCACAGCAGCTCGGTCCCGTCATGCTCCTTCTTGAGGTCGGGCAACAGGTCGCCCGCGACCTTGGCGCCGACGACCGCGCCGAGCGCGCCCGCCGGGTAGAGGAACGGCACGTGCAGGAGCTCGGTCAACGGAAAGCGCCCGGGTGTGGCGCCCTGCTGGAACCAGGACAGGTCGGCCACGCCGGTCCGGGCGAGGTCGTAGTGGCGCGGCAGCGGCCCCATCGAGGCGCCAAAGAAGATCTCGAGGTTGAGCCGCCCGTTGCTCTGTTTGGCAAGCTCCTCCTTCTTGAGCTTCAGCCAGCGCGAAGCCGAGGACGGCTCCGGGGCGAAGGTGGCGAGCTTGAGCGTGAACGTCCGCTCCTGGGCCACCGCGCGCTCGACGGCGGGTCCGGCAAGGATTGCGGCGCAAGCAAAGGTGACGACGAGCCAACGTGCGTCCATGACAGGCCTCCCTGTTGCGTGAACTCGTTTCCGTCCACGTCGAGAATTTTCCAATACTTTATCGCTGCAATCGAACGCGAACAACCGGGACGAGCGAGACCGCCCGGCAGCCCTCCCAGTCGGGCCGTGTGCTTCTGGTTGGGCGCTAGCCGTCGCCGGCGCTCGGGAAGAACGGCTGCTCGCCGCCGATTCGGTACGACCCGATGGCGGCCTGGCCTTCGCGCGACACGATCCAGTCGATGAACGCCTGCGCGAGCACCGCCTTCACGTGCGGATGCCGCGCCGGGTTCACGAGCATGATGCCATAGGGGTTGAACAGGAGGCGGTCGCCCTCGACCGCAATCCTGAGCGCGCCGCGGTTCTTGAACGATATCCAGGTGCCGCGGTCGGACAATACATAGGACTCGGACGTGCCCGCCATGTTGAGCGCGGCGCCCA
>DASWLB010000128.1:0-1588 GCA_036396315.1 Alphaproteobacteria bacterium | reverse complement strand
GCTCGCGCACGCGCTGCTCGGGCACCGCCGCGGCGGACTCGCCATGGCGACGGTCGCGGGCTGCGCCGGGTTCGGCGCGGTCACCGGCTCCTCGGTCGCGACGGTCGCGACCATCGGGCGCATCGCCATGCCGGAGATGCGGCGGCGCGGCTATTCGGTGAGCCTCGCCGCCGGCTCGGTCGCCGCCGGCGGCACGCTCGGCGCGCTCATCCCGCCCTCGGCGCCGCTCGTCCTTTACGCCATCCTCACCGAATCCTCGATCGGCGAGCTGTTCATCGCCGTGCTCGTTCCCGGGATCGTCACGGTCCTGTTCTACCTGGCCGCGATCCGCCTCTACGCCGCGCTCGCGCCCGACGCGGCTCCCGCCGTGCCGCGCGCCGGCTGGCGCGCGCGCGCGGCCGCGTTCGGGCGCAGCTGGACCATTTTCGTCCTGTTCGCCGTGGTGATCGGCGGGCTCTACTCCGGCGCCCTGACCGCGACCGAGGCGGCCTCGGTCGGCGCGCTCGGCGCCTTCCTGCTTGCGCTCGCGCGCGGCGGGCTCAGGGGCGGCGCCTTCTGGCGCGTCATGGGCGAGACCGCCGCCGCCACCGCGATGATCTACCTCTTGATCATCGGCGGCGCCGTGTTCGCCTTCTTCGTCGGGCTCACCCAGCTTCCCGAGGCGCTCACCGCGGCGTTCGTCGCCTGGGACGTGGCGCCTCTCGCCGTGATCTTCGGGCTGCTCGCGGTCTACCTGCTGCTCGGCTGCGTCATGGACCCGTTCGCGATCATGGTGATCACCGTGCCGATCGTCACCCCGCTCGTGCTCGGGCTCGGCTACGACATCGTGTGGTGGGGGGTCATCATGGTCGTGGTGATCGAGATCGGCGTGCTCACCCCGCCGATCGGGCTCAACGTGTTCGTCGTCAAGTCGGTCGCCGGCGACGTGCCGCTGTCCGACGTGTTCCGCGGCATCGCGCCTTTCGTCGCCGCCGACGCGGTGAAGCTCGTGCTGCTGGTACTGTTTCCCGCCCTTGTCCTGTTCCTGCCGCGGACGATGGGCTAGGCTTCGCGCCGTGGCCGGCGTTCGGCCAAGTCAAATCGGTGGTGAGTTCACGATGGCCGATACGGTGCCCGAGCCGCGCCTCTCCCGCCCGATCGCGCTGCAATTCCAGGGCGACTGGGGGCAGGCGAACCTGCATCGCATCTGCGGCTGGCTGTCGCAGGAGATCATCGATCGGTCCGGGCCGGGCTCGCGCGTCGGCATCTGGAGCGGCCGCGGCGGGTTCGATGCGATCGCCGCCGTCGGCCGCGGCGCGGTGGACGTGGCGCTCGCCGTCCCGACCGCCTTCGTCCCGATGACGCTCGAGGGCAAGGGCATCGCCCGGGGCGAAGCGTTCCCCAATTTGCGCGCGCTCGGCACCATGCCGCAGACCGACCGGCTGGTCGTCGCGATCCGGGCCGATCTCGGGGTGCGGACGTTCGAGGAGCTGCGGCGCAAGGCGCCCCGCTTGCGCATCGCCGCCTCGCCGGACGACGGCACCAACACCATCGGGTTCGCCACCCAGCGCGTCATGGAGTTCGCCGGCCTGCCGCGCGCGACCGTCGA
>DASWLB010000127.1:0-3422 GCA_036396315.1 Alphaproteobacteria bacterium | reverse complement strand
ACGGTCGGCACGCTTGCCGATCGGATCGGCGGCGGCTAGGCTTTTGCGAAGGGGGGCGGAGGTTGGCCGCCGAGCGATGAGGACGCGCACCATTCTTCGCGCCGCGCACGGCGCGATCGTCGCGCTGGCGCTTGCCGGATGCGCCGAGACCAATCTCGCCCTGCACATGGGCAAAAGGCTCGACAGCGGGAGCGCGTCGCCGAGCGAAATCCACGGCGCCTACAAGATCGGCAACCCCTACCAGGTCGAGGGCGTGTCGTATACGCCGCGCGAGGACTTCGCCTACGACGAGACCGGAATCGCCTCGTGGTACGGGCCCGGCTTCCACGCGCGGCGGACGGCGAACGGTGCGGTCTTCGACCAGAATGCGGTCACCGGCGCGCATCCGACCTTGCAGCTTCCCGTCAAGGTGCAGGTGACCAACCTCGAGAACGGCCGCTCGATCGCCGTGCTGGTCAACGACCGCGGCCCGTTCAAGCGCGGCCGGATCATGGATCTGTCGCGCCGTTCGGCGCAGCTGCTCGGTTTCGAAGGCAACGGCACGGCGCGCGTGCGGGTGCGAGTCCTGCCGGAGGAGAGCCTCCAGCTTGCCGCGTCCGCCGGCCGCAAGGGCGCGCCGCCGGTGCAAGTGGCGGCGGCGACGCAACAGCCGGTGCCGATGCCGCGCGGCGAGGTGACGGTCGCCGCCCTGCCGCCGCCGGCGAACAGCGCAACGCCAGTTCAACCGGTCGCGCTTCCGGCTCCGGCGCCGGTTGCGATCGAGCGGGTGCGCGACACCGGGCTCTACGTCCAGGCCGGCGCGTTCCTGCAATACGACAACGCCGACCGGCTGCGGCTCCGCCTGTCGCGCATCGGTCCCGCCGCCATCTCGCCGGTCGAGCGCGGCGCGCAGCGCTTCTTCCGCGTGCGCATCGGCCCGATCGCCACCGTCGCCGAGGCGGACCGCGCGCTCGACCGGGTTATCGCCGCGGGCCATGCGGAGGCGCGGCTGGTCGTCGATTGATCGAAGCGACCGCGAACCACGAGAGGATCGTCATGTCGTCGCACGCCATTATCGCATCGGGATCGGCCGCCCGTTTGGGCGCCGTCGCCCTGACGGCCGTTTTGAGTGGGGTGCAAGCGGCAAGCGCCGCACCGCCGACCTTCGACACACGGGCGCAAACGGCTTACCTCGCCGACGTGGCGACCGGCACGGTGTTGTACGAGAAGGAGGCGGACAAGCGGATCCAACCCGCCTCGATGAGCAAGCTGATGACGCTCTACATCGTGTTCGAGCGCCTCAAGAGCGGCAGCTTGAAGCTCGAGGATTCGTTCCCGGTCAGCGTCAAGGCCTGGCGCACCGGCGGTTCCAAGATGTTCGTCAAGGTCAACACGCAGGTGACGGTCGCCGACCTTTTGAACGGGATCATCGTGCAGTCGGGCAACGATGCCTGCGTCGTCATGGCCGAGGGTCTCGCGGGCACCGAAGAGGCTTTTGCCGAGCTGATGAACAAGCGTGGCAAGGAGATCGGGCTCGTCGCCTCGAATTTCCGCAACTCGACGGGCTGGCCGGAAGAGGGCCACATGATGACGGCGCGCGACATCGCGCTTCTGTCGGAGCGGCTGATCCGCGACTTCCCCGAGTACTATCACTATTTCGGCGGCAAGAACTTCACCTTCAACGAGATCCGCCAGGGCAACCGTAATCCGCTCCTCTACAAGGATCTCGGCGTCGACGGGTTGAAGACCGGCCACACCGAGGAGGCCGGCTTCGGGCTCGCCGCTTCGGCCGAACGGAGCGGCCGGCGGCTCGTCATGGTGATCACCGGCACGACCAGCATGAACGCGCGGTCGCAGGAGGCCGAGCGGTTGCTCGAATGGGGCTACCGCGAGTTCGGCAACTACGCGCTGTTCGCGGCCGGCGCCGCGGTGGACAAGGCCGAGGTGTGGCTCGGCCGCGAGGACACCGTGCCGCTGGTCGTCGACCGGCCGCTTGTCGTGACGTTGCCCAAGCGCTCGCGCCCCAAGCTCGACGTCAGGCTCGTCTATGACGGGCCGATCGCCGCGCCGATCGCCAAGGGGCAGAAGATCGGCGAGATCGTCGTCTCCGCGCCCGACTGGCCCGGCGTGACGGTGCCGGTGACCGCGGGCGCGAGCGTCGAGCAGCTCGGACTGTTCGGCCGGCTGTCGGCCGCGATCCGCCACGTGCTGTGGGGCGCATCGGGGTGAGCGCAGGCCGTTGACCATCGGCCGCTTCATCACCTTCGAGGGCGGGGAGGGGGCCGGCAAGTCGACGCACGTCCGGCTCCTGTGCGATGCGCTCGCACGCGCAGGCATCGAGGCGGTGGCGACGCGCGAGCCGGGCGGCGCGCCCGGCGCCGAGCAGATCCGCGCCCTCCTGGTCGACGGCGAGCCGGGTCGCTGGGACCCGATGGCCGAGGCGCTGTTGCATTTCGCGGCGCGCACCGAGCATCTCGCGCGCACGGTAAAGCCGGCGCTCGAGCGCGGCGCGTGGGTGATCTCCGACCGCTTCGCGGATTCGACGATGGCCTATCAGGGCTACGCCCAGGGGCTCGGCCGCGCCCGCATCGAGGCGTTGACCACGGCGGCGCTCGGCACGTTTCGCCCCGACCTCACGATCATCCTCGACCTGCCGGCGAAGCAGGGGCTCGCGCGCGCCGCCGCGCGCAAGGGCGGCGCCACGCGCTACGAGCGCATGGGGCTCGCGTTCCACGAGGCGCTGCGCGAGGCCTATCGCGACATCGCCGCGCGCGAGCCCGCGCGCTGCGTCGTGATCGACGCCATGCGGAGCATCGACGAGGTGCAGTCTGCGGCGCGCGACGCGGTCAGCGCACGGCTCGGCGTCGATGGGTTATCATGACCCTCTCCTCCCCAAAGGGGAGGAGAGGGAGAAGTGTGAATTGGCGACCGACAACGACCGCGACGACTGGCCCATCCCGCCGCGCAAGACGGCGGAGCTGCTCGGACACGAGGACGCCGAGCGCGTGCTCTTGTCCGCCTGGCGATCGGGACGCTTGCCGCACGCCTGGCTGATCGCCGGGCCCGAGGGCATCGGCAAGGCGACGCTCGCGTTCCGGTTCGCGCGTTTCGTGCTCGCCGGCGGACGAGGGGAGGGGCTCGCGCTCGACGCCGAGCATCCGGTGTTCCGGCGCGTCGCCTCGGGCGGGCATGCCGACCTGATGACCGTCGAACGCCGCTTCACCGACGAGGAGCGCCAGAAGCGCCGCGAGTCGATCGGGGTCGACGACGTGCGCGCGGCGGGCGCCTTCCTGCGTTTGACGCCGGCGGAAGGGGGCTGGCGCGTCGTGGTGATCGACGCGGCCGACGACATGACGGCGAACGCGGCCAACGCGCTCCTCAAGACGCTCGAGGAGCCGTCCGCGCGCGCGTTGATCCTGCTGGTCTGCCACGCGCCCGGCCGC
>DASWLB010000126.1:0-6452 GCA_036396315.1 Alphaproteobacteria bacterium | reverse complement strand
CCCTGCCCGGCGTGTTCGTGATCGTGCCCGACAAGAGCACGGACGAGCGCGGCCACTTCGCGCGCCTCTACGCCAAGGCCGAGTTCGCCCGCCACGGCATCGCGGCCGAGTTCGCCACCTCGGCCGTGTCGTACAACAAGCTCGCCGGCACCTTGCGCGGGCTGCATTACCAGACGGCGCCGTTCGCGGAGGCGAAGCTCGTCTCCTGCCCGCGCGGGAGGGCGTGGGACGTGGTCGTCGATCTGCGCGCCGGATCGCCGTCGTACGGGCGGTGGACCGCGACCGAGATCTCGGCCGCCAACGGGCGCGCCGTGTTCGTCCCCGAGGGCTGCGCGCACGGGTTCCAGACCCTGGTGCGCGGCACCGCGATCGCCTACCAGCTTTCGTCGGAATACCAGGCCGACTTCGCGCGCGGGGTGCGCTGGGACGATCCCGACCTCGCGATCGAATGGCCGTACGCCGAGCCCGCGGCGATTTCGGAGCGCGATAGGGCGCTGCCGAGACTGCGCGACCTCGACCCGCCGGCGCTCAGGAGGGCGTGAGACGCATGCTCCGCATCTCGGCCCAAGCCCGCATCTCGCCGCTCGCCGACATCGAGGATTCGGTGAAGGGCTCGACGATCGAGATCGCAGACGGCGTGGCGATCGACTCTTTCGTCAAGATCAAGCCCGCGGGCGGGCCGGGCGACGTGACGATCGGCGCGGGCACGACGATCAATTCCGGCTGCGTGATCTACACCGGCAACGGCGTCGCGATCGGCAAGGGCTGCGCCATCGCCGCGAACTGCACCTTCGCCCCGGTCAACCACGAATACCGCGATGCGGACCGTCCGATCGCGGCGCAGCGCTTCATGGCGAGCCGCGGCGGCATCGTGGTCGAGGACGACGTGTGGATCGGTGCCAACAGCGTGATCCTCGACGGCGCGGTGCTGGGCAAGGGATGCGTGGTCGGCGCGGGCTCGGTCGTGCGCGGCAGGCTCCGCCCCTATTCGGTCAATGTCGGTTCGCCGACGCGGGAAATCGGCATGCGCGGCGCAGGCGGCCGCCGGCCGGAAACGGTTGCGAGGGGATAATGGCACAGTTTACCATCATCGGCGCGCAGGGCTTCATCGGCTCGCGCCTTGTCGCCTATCTCAGGCGCCAGGACCACCAGGTCGCCGCCATCGGGCGCGGCGAGCCGATCGCGCCCGAGCCCGGCAACGTGATCTACTGCGCGGGCGTGACGGCGGATTTTCGCAGCCGGGCGATCGACACGGTCGAGGCGCACGTGAGCCACGTCGCCGGCGTCTTGCGCTGGCTCAGGCCGCAATCGTTCCTCTATTTGTCCTCGACCCGGCTCTACGGCAATTCGGGCGCGGGCGTCGAGACGGCGCCGATCGCGGTCCGGCCCGAGGACCCCGACCAGCTGTACAACGCGACCAAGCTCGCGGGCGAGGCGCTGTGTCTCGCCCAGAAGCAGACGTCGGTGCGCGTCGCCCGGCTGTCGAACGTGTACGGACCGGACATGGATTCGGCCGCGAAGCCGCGCGAGGATTTCCTCGCCGCCATCGTCCGCGAGGCCGTGACGGAGCGCAAGGTGACCCTGCGCACCGCGTTGCATTCGGAGAAGGACTACGTCGACGTCGAGGACGTGGCGCGCGCGCTCGAGCGCATCGCGCTGAACGGACGCTACCGCATCTACAACGTCGCATCGGGGCGCAATGTGACGCATGCCGCGCTGATCGCCGCGCTCGCCGAGATCACCGGCTGCGAGACCGGCGTCGCGCTCGGCGCGAAGGCGGTCGCCTATCCGCCGATCGCCACCGGGCGGATCGCCGCCGAGTTCATCGCGAAGGAGCCGTGGCGCCCGGCCTCAGTCATCGAGCGGCTGCCCGACCTCGTGCGCGCGCTGCGCACCGAGGTGCGCCGGCCAGTCTGGGGCCTCGCCTCGTGAAGAAGCCGCGCACCGTCACCATCGACGAGGCGAACGCGCTCGTCGTCGTTTCGGACGAGGGCGGGACGAAGCAGTTCCCGATGGCCTCGCCCGAGGCGTTCGCCGAGGTGAGCCGCGCCTGGCTCCGCTGCGGCTGGGACACCAAGTACGTGTACGGCTTCACCTGGCTCGGCCGGCCGATCATCCAGCTGCCCGACGACATGTTCCGGCTGCAGGAGGTGATCTGGCGCATCAAGCCCGACGTGATCCTCGAGACCGGCATCGCGCACGGCGGCTCGCTGATCTTCCACGCCTCGCTGTGCCGGGCGATGAGCAAGGGCCGCGTGATCGGCATCGACATCGATATCCGCCCGCACAACCGCGCGGCGATCGAGGCGCACGACCTTTTCCCGTTTATCACCCTGATCGAGGGCAGCTCGATCGACCCGAAGATCGTGGCCCAGGCGCGAAAGCTGATCGCGCCGGGCGAGACGGTGATCGCGATCCTCGATTCCAACCACACCAAGGCGCACGTCGCGGCGGAGCTTCGCGTCTATGGCGAGATGGTCTCGGTCGGCTCCTACATCGTCGCCTGCGACGGCATCATGGGCAGGCTCGCCGGCGCGCCGCGCAGCGCGCCGGACTGGGACTGGAACAATCCGACCGAGGCGGCCAAGGAGTTCGCCGCCGCCGATGCGCGCTTCCGCATCGAGGAACCGGCCTTTCCGTTCAACGAGGGCATGATCACCGAGCGCGTCACTTACTGGCCCGGCGCGTTCGTGAGGCGGGTGGCGTAGAACCTCATCCTTCGAGACGCGCTGCTTCGCAGCGCTCCTCAGGATGAGGTTTTCAGTTTTTTCTTCCTCATCCTGAGGAGGCGCCGAAGGCGCCGTCTCGAAGGATGAGGTCGCCGTCTACCGCAGCCCGTGCTTCGCGACGAGTTCCGCCATCCGGTCGGCGAAATCCGCGGCGAAGCCGGGCGCATCGTAGAGGGGCGAGGCGCGCACCGCGTCCCGCAAGCCGAAACGCAGCTCGCGCAGCCGCGCCGTGTCGCCGGCGAGCGCGACCGCCTTGGCGAAATATTCCTCGGACGTCTCGACGGAAAACTCGCCCAACCCGCAATGGTGGACGAGCGCGTGGTTGAGCCGCTGGTGCATGTTGGGCCCGAAGCGCCCGATCACCGGCACGCCCATCCACATCGTGTCGCAGCTCGTCGTGCCGCCGACGGCGGGATAGGTGTCGAGCGCGATGTCGATCTCGTTGTAGATCGCCAAGTGCTGGAACTGGCCGGATTCGTTGGCGACGAAGTAGAGCCGGTCCGAGGCGATGCCGTGCGCGGCGAACGCCTTGACGATGTTGGTCTTGGCGATGACGGAGGCGAGCTCGGGCCGGCCGAACACCATGCGCGAGCCCGGCACCGCGGCGAGGATGCGCGCCCACAGCGCGACGATCCGGGGCGTAAACTTGTAGATCGCATTGAGCGTGCCGAACGTGACGGCGCCGTTGCGCTCGAGCGGCAGGGCGTCGGGGATCGGCTCGTCGGGATAATCGGTGAAGCACACCCAGGAGCCGTGCATGAGAAGCGGCGCCTCGGCCCAGTCGGAGGGATCCTCCGGGCAGGTGTAGCGGTCCATCAGCGCGTAATCCACGGCCGAAATGCCGGTGGTCGCGCCGTAGCCGAGCCAGCTCACCTGCACCGGCGCGGGCCGCCAGGCGAGCACTTCGAGGCGGCTGTTCTGGGTGGCGCCGTTGAGGTCGAACAGGATGTCGATCCCCTGGCGGCGAACGAGCCCGGCGACCTCGCGGTCGGATTGCTGGGCGATGATCTCGAACCCGTCGGACTTGCGGCGCAGCTCGCCCTGCACCATGTCGCCCGGCAGGTCCCACGGCGTGTAGCAGTGGAGCTCAAAGCGCGACCGGTCGAGGTGCGCGAAGATCGGCATGAGGAACTTGGCGACCGCGTGGCCGCGCAAATCGGACGACAAGAGCCCGATGCGCACCTTGCCGGATCGCTTGGCGCCATCGCGCGGCGGCAGCGGCGTCTTCGCCGCCTCGGCCATGATCGCATCGCCCCATTTGCGGTGCAGTGCGGTGACGCGCCGGTCGGTCGCTTCGTCCTCGGTCAGCGGCCGGAGATCGAGGAACGTGCCGAGCAGGTTGGCCGCCTCTACGCCCGTCTCGCACACCGCGACGAGATCGCCGAGCGACTCCAGCGCCTCGAAATCGCAGGTGGCACGAAACGGGCTCACCACCGCCGGCACCATGCGCGGCTCGAACCCGCGGTGCGCCTTGGTGAGGTGGCTGTACAGCGCGGCCTCGTCGAGGCGGCCGGCCTGCTTCAACGCCATGCAGAAATTGGCCTGGACGACGATCGCGTCGGGGTCGAGCTCGATCGCCTGCTTGTAGACGGAGGACGCTTCCTGGAAGCGGTTGCGCGCGACCAGCGCGGCGCCGAGATTGGCGAGGTGGCCCACGTCCTTCGGTTCGAGCTCGGCGGCCTTGGCGTAGCACGCGATCGCCTCGTCGGCGCGGCCGGTGCGCCCGAGGCAGGTGCCGAGATCGTGATGGTAGGCGCCGACGGCGGGCTCGAGCTCGATCAGCTGGCGGAAGATCGGCGTCGCGGCGAGATAGTCTTCGGCGGCGAGCAGCACGGCCGCGCGGTTGCGCAGTATCTTGGGATTGCCGGGCGCGAGCGCGCACGCCTTCTCGAGATAGCGGCCCGCCTCCTCGTAGCGCTCGAGCCGCTTGAGGACGTTGCCGACATTCGAGCAGATCTCGGCCGAGTCGGGCGCAAGCTCGTGGGCGCGGCGGTATTGCGCTTCGGCCTCCGCGAACCGCTCGAGCGCCTCGAGCGCGTAGCCGTAATTGCTGCGCGCCTCGGCATCGTCCGGCGAGGCGCCGAGAAATTTCTCGAACAGCTCCGCGGCCTCGTCGAACCGCCGGTAATTGAGGTAGAGCGTCGCGAGCTGCTTGTGCACGGCGCGCACGTTCGGCTGGTAGCGGATCGACGTCTCGTAGCGCCGCACCGCCTCGTCGATTTCGCCCTGGTCCTTGAGCAGGTGCCCGAGATTGCCGTTGGCGTCGGGATGGGTCGGGTCGAGCTCGACGGCGCGGCGATAGGACGCGAGCGCCTCGTCGGTACGTCCAAGCCGCTGCAGCGCGACGGCCAGATTCGCATGGAACGATGCGTTCGCTCCGTTGACGGCGATCGCACGGCCGATCAGCTCGATCGCGCCCCGGTGGTCGCCGCGCTGGTGGCGAATGACGCCGAGCAGATGGAGCGCGTCCGGATTGTCGGGCGCGGTGTCGAGGACCTGGCGGTACAGCGGCTCGGCGGCGTCGAGATTGCCGCGCTGGTGCTCGGAGAATGCCGTGCCGAGGACGTCGTTCAGGGTGAAGCTGCGGGCGCCGGCGGCTGCGGTCATTGGCCCAAATTCTCCCAACCCTCCGACAAGATCAAATTTTGGGACGCGGCCTGCGCCACGACGCCCGCCGGAGGGCAAGGAAAACTGGCCGATTATCCTTTCGAAACCGTGAATACGGTCGTCCCTGCACGACCTTCCCGACCCGGCAAGAGGTGCCGGACGGACCGGTTCCGGGCGGCAGTTTCTGCCGGGTACCCGGCAGATCGTGCCGGGCGGATACCGCAAATGCCGGGGAAATCCGGCCGAATTCCGCGGTTTTCCGGGGAGGGCCGCGTGGCACCGATCTTGCATGGAGCTAGGCGCGGCCCGGGGTGTGCCCGGTCCGCCGGGGTTGCAGACCCCGCCTTGGCAGGACGCCAGGGAACTCAATCCAAGTAGGAGAAGCCCCAAATGCCTCTCAATGTCATCTCGAACTTTGCAGCGAACGTTGCCCACCGCAACCTCGTCGGTTCGGACATGGCGGCGAGCACCTCGCTCGCCAAGCTGTCGGCCGGCACCCGCGTGCTGGCCGCCAAGGACGACGCCGCGGCCCTCGCCCTCGGGTCGCGCCTGACGGTCGAGATCGCCGGCCTCAAGCAGGCCGCGGTCAACGCCGGCCAGGCCTCGTCCATGCTGCAGATCGCCGACGGCGCGATGTCCAAGGTCACCGACATCCTGAACCGGATGAAGACCCTGGCGATCCAGGCCTCCTCGGGCCAGCTGTCCTCGACCGACCGTTCGCTGCTCAACTCCGAGTTCGTGCAGCTCCGTTCGGAAATCGACCGTATCGCGACGGACACCGAGTTCAGCGGCACCAAGCTCGTCAACGGCTCGCAGTCGATCTTCTCGCAGCCGACCGGGTTCGAGGTCGCGGACAACGTGTCCGGCATCAACCTCCAGGGCTTCGATCTCGGCGCCGCCACCAGCAACGCCGATTATTCGATCAGCTACGCTTCGAGCGGTAAGACGTTCACGTTCACCAACGGCACCACCAACTACACCGGCGCCATCGACAACTCGCAGGTGACCGCCAACGTCCTCGACAACGCCCTGGTCGTGACGCTGCGGAACTCCGGTTCCAACGCCACGGTCACGCTGTCGCTCGACGCGGGCTTCGCGACGAACTCGAACATCGCG
>DASWLB010000125.1:0-2253 GCA_036396315.1 Alphaproteobacteria bacterium | reverse complement strand
GAGCCGGCGGGCGACGTCGAGGTGATCGCGCTCGGCTGGTCGGTGCTCGAGGCGCTCGGCGTCGCGGACAAGATTGCGCTCGAGCTCAACACGCTCGGCAACGCGGCGAGCCGCGCCGCCTACCGCGAGTTGCTGGTGCGCTATCTCGAATCCCACCGTGGCAAGCTGTCGGCGGACAGTATCGCCCGGCTCGAGCGCAACCCGCTCCGCATCCTCGATTCCAAGGACCACGGCGACCGCGCGGTGATCGGCGATGCCCCGCTGTTCACCGACTCGCTCGATGAGGAATCGAGGGACTTCTTCGCCGAGGTGCAGGGCGGTCTCGATGCGCTTGGCATTCCCTATGTCGTGTCGCCCCGTCTCGTGCGCGGGCTCGACTATTACTGTCACACCGCCTTCGAGTTCACGACCGAGGCGCTCGGCGCCCAGGGCACCGTGCTCGCCGGCGGGCGCTACGACGGGCTGATCGCCGCCATGGGCGGGCCGGAGATCGCGGGGGTCGGTTGGGCCGCCGGCATCGAGCGGCTGTCGATGCTGATCGACCCGCCGCCGGCGCCGCGCCCGATCGCGCTGATCCCGGTCGGCGAGCGCGCGGAGAAGGCGGCGCTCGCCCTCGGCCGCGACCTGCGGCGCCAGGGCTTCGCCGTCGAGCTCGGCTATCGCGGTAACATCAAGCGCCGCCTCGCGCGCGCCAACAAGCTGCACGCGCGCGCGGCGATCATCCTCGGCGACGACGAGATCGCGCGCGGCACGGCCACGCTGCGCGACTTCGACACCGGCGAACAGTCCGAGGTCGCGCTCGCGGCGCTGCCCGAACGGCTCGCGCGCTTCCGCGGCGCGGCGGGAGACGGCGCGTGATCCTCGAGCAGAAGCTCGACCGGCTGGTGACGCGCCACGCCGAGCTCGCGCGCGCGATGGAAGCGGGCGGCGCCGGCAACCCGCAGGCCTTCGTCAAGATGTCGAAGGAGTACGCGGAGCTGTCGCCGGTTGTCGAGACGGTCACGGCGCTCCGCAAGGCCGAGGCGGAGACGAAGGAGCTCGAATCGCTGATGCGCGACGCTTCGGCCGATGCCGAAATGCGCGAGCTGGCCGAGCAGGAATACAAGGCGTTGCGCGCCCGGCTGCCCGAGCTGGAGCAGCGCCTCAAGGTGATGCTGCTGCCCAAAGACGAGGCCGACGAGCGCAACGCCATCCTCGAGGTGCGCGCCGGCACCGGCGGCGAGGAGGCCTCGCTGTTCGCCGCCGAACTTTTCCGCATGTATCAGCGCTACGCCGACATCCACCGGTGGCGCGTCGAGGTGATGCAGATCTCCGAGACCGGGCTCGGCGGCTGCAAGGAAGCGACGGCGCTCATTTCCGGCCAGGGCGTGTTCGCGCGCCTCAAGTTCGAATCGGGCGTCCACCGCGTGCAGCGCGTGCCTGCGACCGAGGCGAGCGGGCGCATCCACACCTCGGCCGCGACCGTCGCGGTGCTGCCCGAGGCCGAGGAGGTCGACATCCAGATCGACGACAAGGACCTGCGCATCGACGTCTATCGCTCGTCGGGTCCGGGCGGGCAGTCGGTGAACACCACCGATTCCGCGGTGCGCATCACCCACCTGCCGACCGGAATCGTCGTTATCCAGCAGGACGAGAAGTCGCAGCACAAGAACCGCGCCAAGGCGATGAAGGTGTTGCGGGCGCGGCTCTACGAGGCCGAGCGCGAGCGCAGCGAGGCGGAACGGGCGCGCACGCGCAAGAGCCAGGTGGGCACCGGCGACCGATCGGAACGCATCCGCACCTACAACTTCCCTCAGGGGCGCGTCACCGACCACCGCATCAATCTGACCCTGCACAAGCTCGACCGCGTGCTCGCGGGCGAGGCGCTCGACGAGATCATCGAGGCGCTGACCGCCGACGACCAGGCGACGCGGCTGGCGGAGCTGGAATGATGGCGGCGCGGGAGGCGGAATTGACAATCCGTAGGGGCGGGTCTGAGACCCGCCCCTACGTCGGGGATACCGTCGACGAGGCCCTCGCGGCTGCGGCGCGACGGCTCGCCGGAGCGGGGATCGACGGTGCCGCGACCGACGCGCGACTCTTGATTCAGGAGGCAACCGGGCTGTCGCGCGAGGCGTTGCTGCGCCATCCCGAGCGCCGCCTCGCCGAATCGGAAGGCGCCCGGCTTGCGGCGCTGATCGCCCGCCGCGCCGAGCGCGAGCCCCTGTCGCACATCCTCGGCCGGCGCGAGTTCTGGAGTCTCGAATTCCGGGT
>DASWLB010000124.1:0-10140 GCA_036396315.1 Alphaproteobacteria bacterium | reverse complement strand
CCGAGTTGAAGGACAAGGTCGGCGAGGCGCGCATCGCGCGGCCCGCCTTCGCCGCCGCCGAGCCCAAGGGCGCCGCGACCGACGCGGTCTCCGCCCTGGTCAATCTCGGCTACCGCAGGGGCGAGGCGTTCGGCGCCGTGTCCCAAGCGATGCGCCGGCTCGGCGCCGAGGCCCCGGTCGAGGCGCTGATCACGGCCGGGCTCAAGGAGCTGTCGGCATGACGGAGCCCCGCATGGTCGCGGCCGAGCGGCTGCCCGCCGATACGGGCGAGCCGTCGATCCGCCCCGAGACGCTGGACGATTTCGTCGGCCAGGAAGAAGCCCGCGCGAATCTCCGCGTCTATATCGCGGCGGCGGCGAAGCGCGCCGAGGCTCTGGACCACGTGCTGCTGTCGGGCCCGCCCGGGCTCGGCAAGACGACGCTTGCCCAGATCGTCGCGCGCGAGTTGGGCGTCGGGCTCCGCACCACGTCGGGGCCGGTAATCGCGCGCCCGGGCGACCTCGCCGCGCTTCTCACCAACCTCGAGCCGCGCGACGTGCTGTTCATCGACGAGATCCACCGCCTGTCGCCGATCGTCGAGGAGATCCTCTATCCCGCGTTGGAGGATTTCCGGCTCGACCTCATGATCGGCGAGGGGCCGGCCGCGCGCAGCGTGCGCATCGCGTTGCAGCCCTTCACCTTGATCGGCGCGACGACGCGCACCGGGCTTCTCACCACCGCGCTGCGCGACCGGTTCGGCATCCCGATCCGGCTGGAATTCTATACGGACGCCGAGCTCGAGCGCATCGTGCGCCGGGCCGCGTCGCTCTACGGCATCGTCCTCACCCCGGACGGCGCGGCCGAGATCGCCTGCCGGGCGCGCGGCACGCCGCGCGTGGCCGGGCGGCTGCTGCGCCGCATCCGCGACTTCGCGTCGGTCGAGGGCGCCGCGCGCATCGACCGCGCCGCAGCCGATACGGCGCTCAAGCGCATGCAGGTCGATGCGATGGGGCTCGACGCCATGGACCGGCGCTACCTCGCCTGCATCGCGGAAAGCCACGGCGGCGGGCCGGTCGGGGTCGAGACGCTCGCGGCCGCCTTGTCGGAGCAGCGCGACGCCATCGAGGACGTGATCGAGCCGTTCCTGATCCAACGCGGCCTGTTGCAGCGCACCCCGCGCGGGCGCGTGCTTACCGACGGCGCGTACCGCCATCTCGGGCGCGCGGCGCCGGTGCGGAACGCCTCCCAGCTCGATTTCCTCGGCGCGGCGGAGGGCGGCGATGCGGATTGACTCGCATTCGGCCGCTTCCCGGCACCGCTTCCCGGTGCGGGTCTATTTCGAGGACACCGACGCGGGTGGTATCGTGTACTACGCCAATTACTTCAAGTTCGCCGAGCGCGCGCGCACCGAGATGATGCGCGCGGCGGGCGCCGAGCACGCGGCCATGATGCGCGAGAGCGGCACCATGTTCGCGGTCCGGCGCTGCGAGGCCGACTTCCTCGCCCCCGCGCGGCTCGACGACGCGCTCGAGGTCGAGACCGCGATCGTCGAGCTCGGCCGCGCGAGCCTGTGGGCGGAACAGATCGTGCGGCGCGACGGCCAGGACCTGGCGCGGCTCCGGGTCCGGCTCGCCTGCATCGGCGCCGACGGACGTCCCGCGGCGCTGCCGAAGCGCGTGCGCGCGGCGCTCGATCCCGCGCCTGGACCCGGGCCGCAACGCAAGGAGCGTCATTAGGGCATGGAGCAAGGCGCCGTCGACGCCGCAGCGCTCGCAGGATCGGTTTCGACCGACCTGTCGATCTGGGGCCTGTTCATGCAGGCCGACCTGCTGGTCAAGCTCGTCATGCTGATCCTCGTGCTCGCCTCGTTCTGGTGCTGGGCGATCATCTTCGAGAAGGTGATGCGCATGCGCCGGCTGCGCGGCCAGGCCGTCGCGTTCGAGGAATCGTTCTGGTCGGGCGGATCGCTCGACGATCTGTACGACCGGCTCGGCTCGCGCCCCGAGGACCCGATGACCGCGATCTTCATTGCCGCGATGCGCGAATGGCGCCGCGCCGCGGCGCGCGGCCTGAAGGGCGAACACGCGCGCGAAAGCCTGGCCGAACGCATCGACCGCGTGATGCACATCACCTTGACGCGCGAGATGGAGCATCTCGAACGCTACATGACCTTCCTCGCGTCGGTCGGCTCGACGGCGCCGTTCGTCGGGCTGTTCGGCACGGTGTGGGGCATCATGAACAGCTTCCAGTCGATCGCGATCTCGAAGAACACCTCGCTCGCGGTGGTGGCGCCCGGCATCGCCGAGGCGCTGTTCGCGACCGCGCTCGGGCTGATCGCGGCGATCCCCGCGGTCATCGCGTACAACAAGCTGTCGAACGATCTCGGCCGCTACGCCGCCCGGCTCGAATCCTTCGCCGGCGAATTCGGCGCGATCCTGTCGCGCCGCTTCGACGAGGCCGCCTGACATGGCGATCGCCGTCCCCCGTGCCGCGCCGAACGGCAACGGCCGCCGCCGCTACCGGCCGATGAGCGAGATCAACGTCACCCCGATGGTGGACGTGATGCTCGTGCTGCTCGTCGTGTTCATGGTGACGGCGCCGCTCCTTACCGTCGGCGTGCCCGTCGACCTGCCGAAGACCCAGGCGGCGCAGATCACCGGCCAGGACGAGCCGCTCGTCGTGTCGATCGACGCGCGGGGGCGGGTGTTCCTTCAGGACACCGAAATCGAGGTCGCCAATCTCGGGCCGCGGCTCTCCGCCATCACCGCGAACCGCAAGGACGCGCGCATCTTCGTGCGCGGCGACAAGTCGATCTCCTACGGCCGCATCATGGAGGTGATGGGAACGGTCAACGCCGCCGGCTTCACGCGCGTCGCGCTCGTCACCGAAGCGGCGGGCGAGCCGCCGCGCGCGCCGAGGCGCCGGGCGAGGTGAGCGATGCGCCGGTATATGATCGCCTCCGCCGGGCTGCACGTCGCCGCGCTCGCGCTCGCCTATTTCGGCCTGCCGTCGCTGTTCCGCCCGGACGAGCTCGAGGACGCGGCGCTGCCGGTCGAGGTCGTCACGGTGCAGGACCTGCCGAAGGCGAAGCCGCCCGAGGCGCCGCGGCCGACCCCGCCACCGCCCCGGGCGGAGACCCCCCCGCCGCCACCGGCGCCGCCGCCGCCGCCCGAGCCGCCGCGTGCGGCCGCGCCGGAACCGCCGCCGCCGCCCAAGGCCGAGCCCAAGCCGCAACCCAAGCCCGAGCCCGTCCAGAAGGTCGAGCCTGCGCCCGAGCCGAAGCCGGCGCGCGAGCCGCCGCCGCCGCCCAAGGCGAAGCCCAAGCCGCCGGCCCCGCCGCCGGACCAGCTTGCCGCGCTCCTCAAGAACCTCGCCAAGGAACGCGAGCGTCAGGCGCAGAGCGAGCCGAAGCCGCAGACCGCCGTGGCGCCCGATCCGGCGCCCCGCCCGGCGTCGCCGTCGCTCGATTCACGGCTGGTCGCCAACCAGCTCGCGCTGCTCGTCCGCCAGCAGATCACGCCGTGCTGGGCGGTGCCGGCCGGGGCGAAGGATGCGCGCGACATGCGCGTCGCGATCCGCATCCAGCTCAACCCGGACGGCTCGCTGCGCGGTGCCCCGCGCGTCGAGGACCAGGGAAGGATTGCGAGCGATCCGGTGTTCCAGGCCTTCGCCGAAAGCGCCCTCCGGGCGCTGCGCCACCCGACCTGCAGCCCGCTCAAGCTGCCGCACGACAAGTACGCGATGTGGAACGAGATGACGATCGTGTTCGATCCGAAGGAGTTGGTGGGACCATGAGCAAATCGCGACGCGCACCGGGGTGGCTCGCCCGACTCGCCGCGACGGCGCTCGCCTGCGTCCTCGCGCTCGGGCTCGCGCCCGCGTCCCGGGCGCAGCTGCAGGTGGACATCACGCGCGGCCATCTCGAGCCGCTGCCGATCGCCGTCCTCGACTTCTACGGCCAATCGCCGGTCGGGCGCGAGCGCGGCCAGGACATCGCCAAGGTGATCACCTCCGACCTCGAGCGGTCCGGCCTGTTCCGCCCGATCGACCGGCGCGCCTTCATCGATCCCGAGGGCCAGGCGCGCACGGCGGCGGCGGGCGTGCAGCCGCGCTATGCCGATTGGCGCGCGATCAACGCCCAGGCGCTCGTGACCGGCAGCGCCGAGCTCGGCCAGGACGGGCGGATGCGCATCGAGTTCCGGCTATGGGACGTGTTCGGCGGCGCGCAGATGGCGGGCTTCGCCTACGGCACGCAGCCGAGCAACTGGCGGCGCGTCGCGCACATCATCGCGGATGCGATCTACAAGCGCATCACCGGCGAGGAAGGATATTTCGACACGCGCATCGTCTATATCGCCGAATCCGGCCCGCCCGACCGCCGGGTCAAGCGGCTCGCCATCATGGACCAGGACGGGGCCGGCCATCAGTTCCTCTCCGACGGCGGCGCGCTCGTGCTCACGCCGCGCTTCTCGCCGACGGCGCAGGAGATCTCCTACCTGTCCTACGTCGCCGGCACGCCGCGCGTGTACCTGTACAACATCGACACCGCGCAGCAGGAGGTGATCGGCGAATTCCCCGGTATGACCTTCGCGCCGCGTTTCTCGCCCGACGGCAACCGCGTGATCATGTCGATGGCCGAGGCCGGCAATTCCGACCTCTACACGATGGATTTGCGCACGCGCCGCATCCGCCGGCTCACCAACCATCCGGCGATCGACACCTCGCCGTCCTTCTCGCCCGACGGGCGGCGCATCGTGTTCAACTCCGACCGCGGCGGCAGCCAGCAGCTCTACGTCATGGACCAGGACGGCAGCGACGTGCGCCGCATCTCGTTCGGCGACGGCCGCTACGCGACGCCGATCTGGTCGCCGCGCGGCGACCTCATCGCCTTCACCAAGCTGATGGGCGGGCGCTTCGCGATCGGGGTGATGCGGCCCGACGGTTCGGGAGAACGGCTGCTCACCGAGGGGTTCCTGGTGGAAGGCCCCACCTGGGCGCCGAACGGCCGAGTCCTCATGTACTTCAAGCAGACGCCGGCCGACCGCCAGGGGCGCGGCCAGAGCTCGCGGCTGCATTCGATCGACCTGACGGGGTACAACGAGCGCGAGATCACGACGCCGCTCGACGGTTCCGATCCCGCCTGGTCGCCGCTCAAGCAATGATCCGGACGTAGTCCAACGGTGGGGGAGTAACGCGAAATTGTGGATGGCGTCGCCTTGGCTCTGGTTGAGTCGGGCGGCCGGCGGTAAAAGGTGGGCAACGGGCCGGAGAACGCGAGAGTCGCGTCCGGGTTGCACGGTCCGGTGCCCCGTCCAACACGGAAACGCAGTCAAACGAGGGGTGATCCATGCGCTCGAATTTCCTGGCCCTGGTTGGGGCTCTTCTTCTCATCGTCGGGTGCGAAAGCACGCCGCAAGACAGCGCTCAGACGAGCGGCGCCGGCGCCACGGGCGCCGGAGGCGGCGTGTCGTCGCAGCCGCTCGGCACGGCGCGGCCGGGCACGCAGGAGGACTTCGTCGTCAATGTCGGGGATCGCGTGTTCTTCGACTTCGACAAGTTCGACCTGAAGCCCGAGGCCCGCACGACGTTGCAGCGCCAGGCGGAATGGCTGAAGCGCTTCCCGACCGTGACGGTCTCGATCGAGGGCCACGCCGATGAGCGCGGCACGCGCGAATACAACCTCGCGCTCGGCGAGCGCCGCGCCAATTCGGTCAAGTCGTACCTGACGGCGCTCGGCGTCGATGCCGGCCGCATCCGGACCATCTCCTACGGCAAGGAGCGCCCGGTCGCGCTGGGCTCGAACGAGGAGGCGTGGACGCAGAATCGCCGCGCCGTGACGGTCGTGACGGTCGGGCGGCCGCTCGCGCAGCTCTAGGCGGCGTCGCCCATTGCCGCGGCCGGCGCCACATTTTCGCCTTGTGGCCCGGCCAGCATGGTGCCGCGGTTGCCGGCCGAGGGGCCGGGGCGGCGGTGCGTATTGGCGGTCGATCATGAGAACCGGACCCATCGATCTGCGATACGTGGCTCAAGCGGTCGCCGTGGCGCTTGCGCTCGCGGCGGGGATGGGGTCCGCCCACGCCCAAAGCGGGCGCGAGATGGGCGCTCTCCTCGACCGCATCGACCGGCTGGAGCGCGAGCTCGGCACCTTGCAGCGCCAAGTCTACCAGGGCCGCCCGCCGCCGCCCTCGGCCGCTTCGCCGGCCGGATCGGCCGGCATCTCGGCGGATGCCCGCTACCGCGCCGACCTCGAGGTGCGGCTCAGCCAGATCGAGCAGGAGCTGCGCACGGGAACCGGCCGTAACGAGGAGCTTGCCCACGCCGTGCGCGAGGTCCGCGAGCGGATGGAGAAGCTCGTCGCCGACGTCGATGCGCGGCTCGCCACGCTTGAGCGCGCCCAGGGCATCACCCCGGGCGCAGCGATGGCGCCGCCCCCGCCGATGCCCGATGCGCCGCCGTCTGGGGTGGCGGCCGTTCCGCCGCCGCCGCCGGGCAGCTCGCTCGGTGCGCCGCCGCGGCCGCTCGGCACGCTGCCTGCGGGCGCAGTTCCGGCCGGCCCGCCGCCGTCTGCGCGGGCCGGCACGCTGCCACAGGGTAGCCCGAAGGAGCAGTACGACTACGCCTTTTCGCTCGTGCAGCGGCAGGATTACAAATCAGCCGAGGCGGCGCTCAAGTCGTTCATCGCCGGCCATCCCAAAGACGACCTGGCCGACGACGCGCAGTACTGGCTCGGCCGGGTATACTTCGCCCGGCAGGATTTCCAGCCGGCGGCGTTCGCGTTCGCGGAGGGCATCGAAAAGTTCCCGTCAAGTCCGCGAACGGCGGATGCGCTTTTGCACCTCGGCCTGTCGCTCGCGCGCCTCGGCAAGACCGATCAGGCCTGCACCGCGCTGTCGCGGCTGCAGGACAACTTCCCCGGCGCCACCGAGACCGTGAAGAAGCGTTCGGCGGCGGAGCGCCAGCGCATCAAGTGCAAGGCCTGAGCGGACCGCCGATCGCCCAAGCGGAATTCGCCCGCCTGATGGCGGCGCTTGGCCCGTTCGAAGCGGCGCCGCACGTCGCGGTGGCGGTTTCGGGCGGCGCCGATTCGATGGCGGCGTGCCTGCTCGCCGACCGTTGGGCACGGGCGCGCCGCGGCAGAATCACCGCGCTCGTCGTCGATCACGGCCTCAGGCCCGAATCCGCCGCCGAGGCGCGGGGCGTCGCACGCCGACTCCGGCGGCGCGGGATCGCCTGCCGCATCCTCGCCTGGCGCGGCGACAAACCGACGACGGGAATCCAGGCGGCGGCGCGGACCGCGCGCTACGCGCTGCTCGCCGAATGGTGCGCGGGCGCGGGCGTGTTGCACCTCGTGCTCGGCCACCACCGCGAGGACCAGGCCGAGACGGTGCGGCTGCGCGAACAGGCGGGCAGCGGCCCGGACGGGCTCGCCGGCATGGCCGCGATCGTCGAGCTGCCGCAGGTTCGGCTGCTCCGCCCCCTCCTGCCGGTGCCGCGCGCCCGGCTCCGCACCGTCCTCGAACAAGCCGGCGAACGCTGGGTCGAGGATCCCTCGAACCGCAACCTCGCCTTCGCTCGGGTCCGGCTCCGCATGGGCGGGGAGGCGAGCGGCCGCGCCGCGTCGCGCATCGCCCGCGCCGCCCGCGCCGCCGGGCGGGTTCGCGCCGCACGCGAGGCGCGGCTTTCCCGCCTCCTCGCCGAAGCCGCGGCGCTGCACCCCGATGGCCGGGCCGAGGCGGATGCGGCCGCACTTGCCGCGGCGCCGCGCGACCTGTCGCGGCGGGCGCTCGCGCGCCTGGTTCTTTGCGTCGGCGGTCGGCCCTTTCCGCCGCGCGGCGAACGGCTCGACCGGCTGACCGACGCGCTTCGCGACGGCTCCCTCTCAGCCGCCCGCACGCTCGGCGGCTGCCGCATCCACATCTCAGACGGCAGGCTGGTCGTCGCCCGCGAACCCGGGCGCACGCGCGCCACCGCACCGCGCCCGCGCGTCATGCTTAACCGCGTGCCGGTCGAGGCCGCGCCAGCGGATGCCGGTGCGGCCGGCCGGAGAGCCTCGGTTTGCCGGCGATTCATGCCTCCCCAACCGCTTGCGCCCGCACGATTCTCGGTTGTTTAACGGTTGCAGATAACTATCTTATGGGAAACCATCTTTGGGTCACTCGTGGCCGGGCTGGCCACGCGGGCCGGCACGGTCCGTTAGCAAGGGTCGAGGCGTGAACAACTTCAGCAAGAACATTGCGCTGTGGACGATCATCGTCCTGCTGCTGTTCGCCCTGTTCCAGCTGTTCCAGCAACCCTCCGGCCGCACCGGCCAAGTTGGCATTCCGTTCTCGGACTTCCTTGCCGAGGTCGAGAACGGCCAGGTGCGCGAGGTGACCATCAAAGGCGAGAACATCTCCGGCTACTACATGGACGGGCGCGCGTTCCGCTCCTACGCGCCGAACGACCCGCAGCTTGTCGAGCGGCTGCACAAGCGAGGCGTGGTGATCCGCGCCCAGCCGGCCGACGACGGCTCTCCCTCCCTGTTCCAGATCCTAATCTCGTGGTTCCCGATGCTGCTCCTCATCGGCGTGTGGATCTTCTTCATGCGCCAGATGCAGTCGGGCGGCGGCAAGGCCATGGGGTTCGGCAAGTCGCGCGCCCGCCTGCTCACCGAGCGCACCGGCCGGGTCACGTTCGACGACGTGGCCGGCATCGACGAGGCCAAGCAGGAGCTGGAGGAGGTCGTCGAGTTCCTGCGCGACCCGCAGAAGTTCCAGCGACTCGGCGGCAAGATACCCAAGGGCGTGCTGCTGGTCGGCCCCCCCGGCACCGGCAAGACCTTGCTCGCGCGCGCGATCGCGGGCGAGGCGAACGTGCCGTTCTTCACCATCTCGGGCTCGGACTTCGTCGAGATGTTCGTCGGCGTCGGCGCCTCCCGCGTGCGCGACATGTTCGACCAGGGCAAGAAGAACGCGCCCTGCATCATCTTCATCGACGAGATCGACGCGGTCGGGCGCCATCGCGGCGCCGGCCTCGGCGGCGGCAACGACGAGCGCGAGCAGACCCTGAACCAGCTCCTGGTCGAGATGGACGGGTTCGAGGCGAACGAAGGCGTCATCCTGATCGCCGCCACCAACCGGCCCGACGTGCTCGACCCGGCGCTCTTGCGCCCGGGCCGCTTCGACCGCCAAGTGGTGGTGCCCAACCCCGACATCCTCGGGCGCGAGAAGATCCTCAAGGTCCACATGCGGAAGCTGCCGCTCGGACCCGACGTCGAGCCGCGCGTGATCGCGCGCGGCACGCCCGGCTTCTCGGGCGCGGACCTGGCCAACCTCGTGAACGAGGCGGCGCTCCTGGCGGCGCGCAAGAACAAGCGCCTCGTCACCATGACCGAGTTCGAGGAGGCCAAGGACAAGGTGCTGATGGGCGCCGAGCGGCGCTCCATGGTGATGACCGAGGAGGAAAAGACGCTCACCGCTTATCACGAGGCCGGCCACGCGCTGGTCGGGCTGCACCTGCCGAAGACGGACCCGTTGCACAAGGTGACCATCATCCCGCGCGGTCGCGCGCTCGGCGTCACCATGTCGCTTCCGGAGCGCGATCGCTACGGCTTCTCGCGCCGCGAGCTCGAGAGCCGCATCGCCGTGCTGTTCGGCGGCCGCGTCGCCGAGGAGTTGGTGTTCGGTTCCGAGAACGTGACCACCGGCGCCGGCGACGACATCCGCAAGGCGACCGAACTGGCGCGCCGCATGGTGACCGAGTTCGGCTTCTCCGAGAAGCTCGGACCGCTGCGTTATTCCGAGAACGAAGAGGAGATCTTCCTCGGCCACTCGGTGACCCAGCGCAAGAACGTCTCCGACGCGACCACGCGCCTGATCGACGAAGAAATCCGCCGGCTCGTCGACGATGGCGAGACGACCGCGCGCCGCATCCTGTCCGACCATCGCGACGACCTCGAAACCGTCGCGCGCGCCCT
The DNA here is from genome assembly GCA_036396315.1 of Alphaproteobacteria bacterium. Lineage (GTDB taxonomy): Bacteria > Pseudomonadota > Alphaproteobacteria > MPNO01 > DASWLB01 > DASWLB01. Next base: position 206 of record DASWLB010000124.1, on the reverse strand, counting down.
GCTCGAGTACGAGACGTTGACGGGCGAGGAAGTCCGCGCGCTGCTCCGTGGCGAGAAGATCGTGCGCCCCGACCAGGACGAGCCGGTCAAGGACACCAAGCCCAAATCCTCGGTGCCCACGAGCGGCAGCGCAACCAAGGACAAGCCGCGCGGCGGACCCGGCCTCGAGCCCGAGCCGCAGCCGGGCACCTGAGCAACGAATGGCC
>DASWLB010000123.1:0-3249 GCA_036396315.1 Alphaproteobacteria bacterium | reverse complement strand
CGCCTCGCTCGGGCTCGCCGTGCCGCTCCGCAACGTGCTTCTGTACCGCTACGAGATCGCCCACACCTGGTTCGGCGACCGGAGCTTCGCCTGCGACGCGCACGCGTGGCCGTTGATGCAGCGCTGGATCCTCGCCTGGCTCCTGCTCGTGCCCACGCTCGGGCTCACCTGGTTCTGGTACAAGGCGGGCGAGACCCGCCACCTCGTCGGCGCCACCGCGATCGAGACCGTCCGTTTCCGCTCCGCGATCCGCGGCCGCCAGCTTCTTGCGCTCTACAGCGTCTATGGGCTTGCGATGGGCGCGGTGATCGTCGTCATCGCCGCCGCGGTCGCCCTGCCGTTCGTGGGCGCGATCATGGAGGCGGCGACGGGTGGCGGGCCGCCGCCCCAGCCGCCCCTGCATCTCGTGCCCATCCTTGTGGGGGGCGCCTTGCTTCTGTTCCTCGTCCTGTCGATCCTGCCCGCGGTCCTTCTCGTCCATCGCGGCCTCGCGCTCATCTGCCGCACGCTGACCATCGAAGGCGCGCCCGACTACGCCGCGATCGCGCAAAGCGAACGGACGACGCCCGGCTTCGGCGAGGGGCTCGCCGATGCGCTCGGCGCGGGCGGCATCTGATGGGCGCCGAGACCGACGCCGACTATTTCGACGGGCGCAGCGCCCAGCGCCGTGCCGCGCACGTCGCCGAGCGCGCGGACGGGCTCGCCATCGGCGTCGGCGAGCGCCTCATCGCCTGGCCCTACGCCGAGATCCGGCTGGTCGGGCGGCCCGACCGAGACGGGCGCGCCCAGCTTCGCCGCGTCGGCGACGATTCGCGTCTCGTCGTCGGCGATGGCGCGTTCCTCGCCGCGCTCGACGATCTCTGCCTCGCGCTCCGATCGGGCGACGGCGCCGCGGCAGACCGCAGGCGATGGGCGATCTGCGGCGGCGTGGCGGCCGCGGTTGCGGCGCTGGCCTACGGCGCCGTGGAGCTGTTCCCCGCGATCGGCGCCCGGGCGCTCCCCGCCGCGTGGGAAGACGCGCTCGGCGAGCGCGCGATCGGCGAGCTCGGCTATTTTTTCGGCGGCGTGTGCCGCGAGGAACGCGGGCAGGCCGCGCTCGACGCCGTCGTCGCGCGGATCGCGAATTCGGTCGAGACGCCGTACCGGTTCCGCGCCGTTGTCGTGCGGTCCCGCGTGGTGAATGCGTTCGCGCTGCCCGGCGGCAACATCGTGATCCTGCGCGGGCTGATCGAGCGCGCCGACTCGCCCGACGAGGTGGCGGGGGTGCTGGCGCACGAGATCGGGCACGTCGTCCGCCGCCACGTGACCGAGGGAATTCTCCGGCGGATCGGCATCTCGCTGCTGATCGACTCGGTCACCGGCGGCGGCTTCGCCGCCTCGCTTGCCGGCGCGGCGGCGAGCGCGTCCTACGGAAGAGCGGCGGAAGAAGAGGCGGACGAGTTCGCCCTCGCGGCGCTCGCGGCCGCGCGCATCTCGCCCGAAGGCTTCGCCGCCTTCTTCGAGCGGATGGGCGCGCGCGACAAGGGGCGCGGGCCGGTACCCCTGCTCGCCTCCCACCCGGCGACCGAGGAGCGCGCGCTGCGCGTGCGTTCGCACGCACCCAAGCCGCGCGGAACCCGCCCCGCGCTCGACGACGAGGATTGGCAGGCCCTTAGATCCATCTGCCGGGTGGAGTGATGCCCGCCGCCCGCACCCCCCACCCTGTCCCGCCCCCTCAAGGCCTGTCCTGAGCGACGCCGCAGGCGGCGTCGAAGGGGGGCGGGGACGTGCACCTATACCCCCTCCCCCTTGAAGGGGGAGGGTTGGGGAGGGGGTGGGGCCGCAAGTTGGATCGCGAGGCCCGCGGCTCTCACACCGCGGCGGCGGCGGAAGTCCGCATCCGTTCGGATGCCGAGCGCAGCTGGCCGCACGCCGCCATGATGTCGCGCCCGCGCGGGGTGCGGACGGGCGCCGAATATCCGGCCTTGTTGACGATCGCGGCGAAGGCGGCGATCGCCGCATCCGTCGAGCACTCGAACGGCGCGCCGGGCCACGGGTTGAACGGGATCAAATTGAGCTTGGCCGGGATGCCGGCGATGAGGCGGACGAGGGCGCGCGCATCGGCGGGCGAATCGTTGACGCCCTTCAGCATCACATACTCGAAGGTGATGCGCCGCGCGTTCTTCGCGCCGGGATAGGCGCGGCACGCCGCCAACAGCTCGGCGATCGGGTATTTGCGGTTGATCGGCACCAGCTCGTCGCGGAGTTCGTCGGTGACGGCATGCAGCGAGACGGCGAGCTTGACGCGGAGCTCCTCGCCCACCCGCTCGATCATCGGCACGACGCCCGCGGTCGACAAGGTGATGCGCCGGCGCGAGATGGCGACGCCCTCGTTGTCCATCAGGATGGTGAGCGCCTTCGCCACGTTGTCGTAGTTGTAGAGCGGCTCGCCCATCCCCATCATGACGATGTTCGACAGCATGCGCGCCTCGCGCGGGCTCGGCCATTCGCCGTAGGCGTCGCGCGCGACCAGCATCTGGCCGACGATCTCCGAAGCGGTCAGGTTGCGCACCAGGCGCTGTGTGCCGGTGTGGCAGAAGGTGCAAGTCAAGACGCAGCCGACCTGCGAGGACATGCACAAGGCGCCGCGGTCCTCCTCCGGGATGTAGACGGTCTCCGCCTCGCGCCCGTCGGCGAAGCGCAGGAGCCACTTGCGCGTGCCGTCGGCCGAATCCTGGCGCTGCGCCTCGTTGGGGCGCGAGATCGCGAAGCTGCGCGCCAGCTCCGCCCGCAAGGGCTTGGCGAGGGTCGTCATCTCCTCGAAGTCGCGCGCGCCGCGATGATAGATCCAGTGCCAGACCTGGCCGGCCCGGAACGCGGGCAGACCGATCGCGGCGAGTTCCGCCGCAAGCTCCGCGCGCGTGAGCCCCACGAGGTCGCGCCGTTCCGTCAGAGTTCCGTCCATGGAGCCAATATAGTCCCTTGCCCCTCATGGTTCGAGACGGCCGCTTCGCGGCCTCCTCACCATGAGGAAGAATCCTCATCCTGAGGAGCCCGCCGTAGCGCGAAGCGCGAAGGCGTGGCGTCTCGAAGGATGAGCGTCGCACCTTTACAGCGCCATTTACCGCGGGCAGTGTGCCGCCGACCCTCGGAGGGTGGGACATGCTCGCCGTCGTCGCGCCGGTCGGCGCGCTCATGGTCGCGATCGCCGTGTTCGCGCTCGGGCACGGGCTGCTCGGCTCGCTCGTGCCGCTCCGTCTCGAGGCGGAC
>DASWLB010000122.1:0-3292 GCA_036396315.1 Alphaproteobacteria bacterium | reverse complement strand
GAGCCGTAGCGGGGATCGGATCTACACCTCGCCGTCGCGCCGATGATCGCTTCTGCCGACGAAACCGAAATTCCGGATTTTTGGAGTAACGCTCGCGCATCTCTCGATTGGCACACCTACGGCACAGTCCGCCGCGGACGTTGAGGAGTGAAAGCCAGTCCGAACATCTCCGACACCACGAAAGCCCCTCCTTTCGTTTCGCCCGGCGCTCGAAGTTTGTCGGGCCAGGGGAAACACGGTGGCTGCGGCATAACTTGCAAACATAGGCCCTTCCATCGTACCGAGATCGGTCCCGGGAGAACTCGTCGAGCGGCCGATACTGACCGCATTTCGAACAGCGTTTTTCACTTTCAGGCCCGCGGACAATAAAGCGTCCGTTTGCCGGCCCTTTGTTCTTAGAACCGCATCGATTCATTGGTAGACTTGACCATATTCTTAGCCCAAACAAGCGAATAGGTTAACATGATTTTTTGGGCGGAGGAAGTGGATCGGCAGTACACGATGATTAGCATAGGGGTGTTGCCGGCAGCCTGATTGGTTCGTTACAGAGCTTGCGACTATTCTGTCGCTACTACAAGTACGCTGGTGTTGACGCCCTCAGGTCAGCGCCGAGTTGGCGCGTTCATCAGCTCTGGGGTCATCGCAAGGGTATATGGAGCCTGTCGGTCAGCCGCAACTGGCGACTGACGTTTCGGATCGACGAGGACAGCGAGGTCGTCTCTCTCGACCTCGAGGACTACCATTAGGAGGTATTGCCGTGTTGCGAATGAAGAACCCGAGCCATCCGGGCCTGTTCGTCAGGCTGGAGGTGATCGAGCCCTTGGCGCTTTCGGTGACCGAAATGCCTGAAGGCTTGAGGCACTCCTCACGGACGATGGCGCCGGGATGCACGGGTTTTCTCATCGCCATCGAGGCACCTTCCCAGTGAGTGGCCGCCGTCACCGACCCCGTTGTCGCGATCCGCGTCGGGAAGGCGTTCGACCCAGATTTTTAGGCCGTTATGCGCGTGCAGTCGAGCTCCGCCCTCACCCTCCCGCCGCGGCGCGGCGGGCCCCTCCCTCTCCCGCTCGCGGGAGAGGGAGGCGGCGAAGCCGCCGGGTGAGGGTGAGTTAGCTGGGAGTCAGTCTATCCCTCTTCAAAGCCGGCCCGTTTCGCTTCCCTCAGTTCTCCCCGCGGGCAAGCGCGATCTCGGCGTGCGCCGCCTGGGCCATCAGGCGGGCGTCGTTGGCGATGGTCACCAGCTGGAAGCCGCGCTCGATCTTGTCGCGCGCCGACGCCCCGCTCGGGCAGTGGATGCCGGCGACCACGCGGTTGCGCTTGGCGGCGGCGAGGATGTCGTTGACCGCGTCCTTCACCTCGGGCGCGCTCGGCTCGGCGTTGGGCGGATGCCCGAGGCTGATGGCGAGGTCGTTGGGGCCGATGTAGATCGCGTCGAGCCCGTCCACGCTCATGATCTCGTCGAGCCTGTCCAGCGCCTGGCGGGTCTCGATCATGGCGATCGCGGCAATCGTCGCGTTGGCGTGCTTGGCGTAGTCGGCGCCGCCGTAAAGGAGCCCGCGCGCGGGGCCGAAGCTGCGGTAGCCTTGCGGCGCGTAGCGGCAGGCGCCGATGAAGCGCGCGCACTCCTCGCCCGAGTTGATCATCGGGCAGACGATGCCGTAGGCGCCCGCGTCCAGGAGCTTCATGATCGCCGCCGGGTCGTTCCAGGGCACGCGCGCGAGCGGCGTCGGCTCGTAGGCCGACATGGCGGCGAACATGTTGACCGCGTCCGGGAAGTCGACCATGCCGTGCTGGGTGTCGATGGTCACCGCATCGAACGGCGCGCTGGCCATGGTCTCGGCGCTGTAGCTGTTGGCGATCGCCAGCCAGCCGTTGACCACGGCGCCGCCCTGGTTCCAGATCGTGCGTACCCGGCTCTCGCGCATCCCGTTCCTCCCTGTTGCCCGTTTGCGCCCTGGTATCCGGGCTCACAAATTGCGGTTGCCCGCGTCATCCTTCGAGACGGGCCTCCGGCCCTCCTCAGGATGAGGCTCTAACCATCTAATCCGACGATGAACCTCATCCTGAGGAGCCCGCGAAGCGGGCGTCTCGAAGGATGAAGTTGCCGGCTCATGCGTCATCGATAGGCGGCGCTAGTCGAGCGCGATCTCGCCCTCGACCACGGTGTCGAGCCCGACGCCCGCGATCGTCACCCGCGCCTCGACCTTGAGCCGCTCCTTGCCCGTGAGCCGGCCGTCGGCGAGCGCGAAGCGCACCGCGCTCTCGATCTCGCGCTGGCTGGTCACGCCCACCGTCTTGAGGAACTTGCGGATGCTCATGTTGAACGCGTCCTCGTCCATCCCCGCCTCCCGCGCATGTCCGATGGTGGCAGGCGCGATCCTAACCGGCTGCGGCCGCGGCGCAAGCTCGTTGGCACCCGTGGGCGCCCGTGCTAAGCCGCGCGCGGGCGGTGTGGGGCGAACGGCGGGGCGGGCTGTGGACGCGGCGGAACTGAGGGGCGAGGGCCTGGCCTGCGTGCGCGGCGAGCGGCTGGTGTTCGAGGGCGTCTCGTTCGCGCTTGCGGCCGGCGGCGCGCTCGAGCTGCACGGGCCGAACGGCAGCGGCAAGACCAGCTTCCTGCGCCTGCTCGCCGGCCTGTTGCGCAGCGAGCGCGGACGGATCCGATGGCGCGGGCGGGACGTCGCCCTGGACGCCGACGCCTGGCGCGGCGAGCTCGCCTACCTGGGCCACCAGGACGCGGTCAAGCCGCTGTTCACGGTGGCCGAGAACCTCGCTTTCTGGGCGCGGCTTGCGGGCGGCGGGACCGCCGGCGTCGGCGCCGCGCTCGCGCGTTTCGGCCTCGGCGCGCTCGCCGAGGTGCCGGCGCGCTTCCTGTCCGCCGGCCAGCGCCGCCGGCTCGCGCTCGCCCGCCTGCTCGCCGCACCGCGCACGGTGTGGCTGCTCGACGAGCCGACCGTGAGCCTCGACCACGAGGCGGTGGCGGCGCTCGGTGCGGCCATGGCCCGCCACCGCGCCGGCGGCGGGCTGGTGATCGCTGCTACCCACGCCGCGCTCGGCCTCGAGGGCGCCGCCGCGCTCGAGTTCGGCGCCGGGCCATGACCGGGGCCGCGGGCGCGCTGGCGGCGATCGTCCGCCGCGACCTGGCGCTCGCGCTCAGGCGGGCGGGCGACACGGTGGCGGTGCTCGCCTTCTTCGTCATCGCCATCGTGCTGTTCCCGCTCGGCGTCGGGCCCGAGGCCGAGCTGCTGGCGCGGATTGCCGCCGGCACCATCTGGGTGGCGGCGCTGCTCGC
>DASWLB010000121.1:0-7127 GCA_036396315.1 Alphaproteobacteria bacterium | reverse complement strand
GGTGTCGGTCGGCGGGATCGCGACCGGCGATGCCCCGAGATTCTCGATCACCTGCCCGATCAGCTTGGTCGAGACGCTGAGCTTCAGCCCCTTCATCCCCTGGACGTTGGCGATCGCCTTGTCGAGGTGCACGCTCGCGCTCGGGAACGAGAACAGGGCCAGCGACTTGACCTTCGACTGCTCGGCGGCGGTGAGCCCCGATGCCAGCAGGCGCCAGGACACGACCGAAGTCTCGATCGCATCGCGCGTCTCGAACGGCAGCGACACGACGAGCGTCTTCGGGAACTGGTTGCCGATCGGGCCGAAGATGCCGAACGACAGGTCCGCGACGCCGGCGATGGAGCGGTCGTAGATGTTGCGGAAATCTCCCAGCACCGGGCCGACGAACATCTTGATCTCGGCGGCGCCGGCCATCGCCGCGTTCGCGTCCGCCACCCAGGCGTCGAACACCTTCGTCTTGAGGAAGGATTGCGGCGGGGCGGGGAAGCCGAACTTGAGCTGCGCCGGGTCGGCCGCCTGCGCGGCCGGCGACAGGGCAATCGTCGCACAGATCGCAACTATCAAACGTCTCATGTGCTTCTCCATTGGATTGCGACGATCGCGATCGACACGACCCGACGGCCGTAGGGGCGGGTCTGAGACCCGCCCCTACCGTTCCGACGAAGTAGCGACCGCACCCTCAACGTCACATGCTCTTCGCCTTGAGCGCGGCGGCGATCTCGGCGCGGAACGTCGCGAGCACGCGCGGCCCGTCCGGCGTCGTGCGCATCCACGCGTCGGTGACCGGGGCGAGGATGCGGCGCCAGCGCGCCTTCTCCTCGGCCGACAGCGCGTTGAAGGTCTGGCCCGGCATCTTCTTCAGGCGCGCGAGGATCGCCTCGTCCTCGGCGTCGGCGCCCGTTCCCATGCGGCGCGTGAACGCCTCGTAGGAGTAGCGGTCGATCGCCTGCTTCGCCTGGGCCGGCAGCCGCGCGTAGGACTCCTTGTTCATGATGATGTAGCCGGCGGCGAGCCCGAACGGCACGCTCAAGTGGAACTTCGCCACCTCGAACAGCTTGAACACCTGCACGCCCGGCCACGACATGTTGGCCCCGTCCACCAGCCCGCGCGAGATCGACTGGTAGGTCTCGGCCGGCGTCATGGTGACGGGCGATGCGCCGAGCACGAGGAGGGCGTCGGCCGCGGTCTTGCCGCCGGCGGCGAGCTTCAACCCCTTCATGTCGTCGGCCGACTTGATCAGCTTGGTCGAGTGCATGCCGGACGAGGAGAAGGTGAAGAGCGCGAGAGGTTTCACCTTGTCGAACTCGTCGGCGATGATCTTCTTCTCGAACAGCTTCCACAGCGCGAGGCTCGCCTCGGTCGAATGCTCGCTCTCGAACGGCAGCGAGGACACGCCGGTCTTGGCGAAGGTCTGACCTTCCGATCCCGGCGTGCCGAACGAGATGTCGGAAACGCCCGCGATGGTGCGGTCGTAGATGTTGCGGAAATTGCCGAGCGTGCCGCCGGGGAACAGCTTGATCTCGATCGCCCCTTCGGCCGCCGCCTCGACGTCCTTGATCCAGGGCGTGACGCCGCGGGTGTTGACGAACGACATCGGCGGCGCCGGAAAGCCGAGCTTGAGCTGGATCGGATCGGCGGCGCGGGCGCCGGACGCGGCCGCGATCGCGGCGGCAAGCGCGATGGCGAGGATCGCATGTTTCATCGGAATCCTCCTCAGACGTTACGCGTTGTCCTCACCCCCACCCCAACCCTCCCCCTTCCAGGGGGAGGGGGTGTTGGTGCGCGTCCCCTCCCCCCCTTCGACGCCGCCTGCGGCGTCGCTCAGGACAGGCCTTGAGGGGGAGGGACAGGGTGGGGGGTGCGTTCGAGCGTGACCCTCGACTTCACATCCCCGCCCGGGCGCGCTCGAGCTCGGCGCGGAAGGCGGCGAGCACGCGCGCCCCGTCGGGCGTCGCCTTCACCCACGCCTCGGTGACCGGCGCGAGCGTGCGCTTCCAGCGCGCCTTCTCCTCGGCCGTCAGCACGGCGAGCATCTGCTCCGGCATGGTCTTCACGCGCTCGCGGATCGTCTGCTCCTCCTGGTCGGCCGCCGTGCCGAGCTGCTTGGTGAGCCCGATGCCCGAATGGGCGTCGATCGCCTTCTGCGCCTTCTCGGGCAGCTTGGCGTAGGACTCCTTGTTCATGAAGAAGAACGCGGGGCCCAGCCCGAACGGCAGGTCGAGATGGTACTTCGCCACCTCGAACAGCTTGAACACCTGCACGCCCGGCCACGACATGTTGGCGCCGGTGACGAGGCCGCGCGAGATCGCCTGGTAGGTCTCGGCCGGCGTCACCGTGACCGGCGTCGCGCCCAGCAGCACGAGCGCGTCCGCCGTCATCTTGCTGGTCGCGCCGAGCTTCAGCCCCTTCATGTCGTCGGCCGACTTGATCGGCTTCGTCGTGTGCATGCCGGACGAGGAGAAGGTGAACAGCGCGAGCGGCTTCACCTTCTCGTATTCGTCGGCGATCACGCCCTTCTCGTAGAGCCGCCAATAGGCGATCGAGGTCTCGAGGCTGCGGTCGGCCTCGAACGGCACCGAGGTGACGTTCGACTTGGCGAACGTGCCGGCGATCGATCCGGTGGTGCCGAACGACATGTCGGCGATGCCCGAGAGCGTCCGGTCGTAGATGTTGGAGAAGTTGCCGATCTGGCCGCCGCCGAAGATCTTGATCTCGACCAGCCCGCCGGAATCCTTCTCGACCGCCTTGGCGAACGGCGTCGCGCCCTTGGTGTTGACCCACGAGGTGGGGGGTGCCGGAAAGCCGAACTTGAGCTGGATCGGATCGGCGGCCTCGGCGCCGGGCGCGGCGAAGACCGCGGCGGCGGCGATGGCGAGGATCGCGTGTTTCATCGGAATTCTCCTCAGACGTTTCCTGCTGTCCCCACCCCCACTCCAACCCTCCCCCCTCAAGGGGGAGGGGGTATCGGTGCGCGTCCCCTCCCCCCTTGAGGGGGAGGGATAGGGTGGGGGGTCGGCATCGATTTCCAGATGCGAACGTTGGCCTCACATCCCGCGGCGGATGTTCTGGATCTCGGCGCGGAACGCGGCCAGCACCTTCGCGCCGTCGGGCGTGTTCTTCACCCATTGCTCGGTAATCGGCTGCGACAGCTTGCGCCAGCGCTCGGCGACCGCCGGATCGACGTCCTTCACCGTATGGCCGGGCAGCTTCTCGACGATTTCGCGGCCGACCCGATCCATCCGGTCGGTCACCTCGCCCATCTTGATCGAGTAGGCCTCGCCCGAATGCTTGTCGATGGCCTTCCTCGCCGCCTCCGGCAGCTTGGCGTAGGACTGCTTGTTCATGAAGCTGTAGGCGCCGGCGAGCCCCGAGCTCACGTCGAGGTGATACTTCGTCACCTCCTCGAGCTTGAACGTCGTCACCGCCGACCAGCCGACCGCGATGGCCTCGGTCACGCCGCGCGAGACGGACTGGTAGTACTCGGGCGGGCCCATCGTCACCGGGGCGCCGCCCAAAAGCGTAATGAAATGGCCCATCACCCGGTCGGACGTCGCGATCTTCAGCCCCTTGAGCTCGGCCTCGCTGGCGACCGGCTTGTTGGTGTGGAAGCCGGCGTGCGGGAAGGTGAACAGCGCGAGCGGCATGACCTTGTCGAACTCGTCCTTGATGACGCCCTTGCTGTAGAGCCGCCACAGCGCCGTCGAGGCCTCGAGGTCGTTCTTCGCCTCGAACGGCAGGGTCGTCACGTAGATCTTCTTGAACTGTCCCGCGAGCGGCCCGAAGATTCCGAACGCCGTGTCGGCGACGCCCTGGATGACCCGGTCGTACATGTTCTGCACGGTGCCGAGCGTGTTGCCGTAGAAGAACTTGAACTCGACCGCGTTGTTCGAATCCTTCTGCACCGCCTCGGCCCACGGGCCCATGCCCCACACGTACACCTTCGAGGCGGGCGGCGCCGGGAAGGCGTGCTTGAGCTGAATCGGGTCGGCGGCCTCGGCGGCCGGAATCGCGAGCACGGCGCACGCCGCGGCAATCGACAAGAGTCTCATCGTCCTGCCTCCCTCATGAAGCCTGCGGCCCGCTTTGGTCGACGCCGATCCGGCACGCGGGCACGCCGTCATTGAACCGCGCGGCGGCCGCCGAGTCAAATTGCGGCGCCCGGTCCGGCTACATTCCGGCGCGGATCTTGCCGATCTCCTCGCGGAAGGCCGCCAGGATGCGGGCGCCGTCGCGCGTCCGCCCCAGCCATTCGTCGACGATCGGCTGGCTGAGCCGCTTCCAGCGCTCGGCCTCGGCCGGGTCGAGCGCGACGATGGTGTGCCCGGCCTTGGCGGCGGTCGCCGCGCGGCCTTCGCGCTCCATCCGGTCCGTCGCATTGCCCATCGTCTTGAAGAACGGCTCGCCCGAATGCCGGTCGATCGCCGCCCGCGCCGGGGCCGGCAGCTTCGCATAGCTGTCCTTGTTCATGAGCATGAACGCCGTGAACAGGCCCGATTCGGTGTCGAGGTGATGGCGCGTCACCTCGTCCAGCTTGAAGGAGGCGACGGCCGACCAGCCGACCGCGATGCCGTCGGCGATGCCGCGGCTGACCGTCGTGTAGTAGTCCGGCGGGGTGCTCGTGACCGGTGAGCCGCCGAGGAACGAGACGAGCTGCGACATCGCCCGGTTCGAGGTGACGATCTTGAGCCCCTTGATGTCATCGGCCTTCCGCACCGGCTTGTTGGCGTGGAATCCCGAATGCGGGAAGGTGAACAGCGCGAGCACCTTGACCTTGTCGAACTCGCTCGCGATCAGCCGCTTGTCGTAGAGACGCCAGAGCGCGATGCTGGATTCGATCGTATTCTTCGATTCGAACGGGAGCGCCGCGACGTTCACCTGGGTGAATTGCGTGGCGAGCGGTCCGAAGATTCCGAACGAGGCGTCGGCGACGCCGGCGAGCGTGCGCTCATAGATGTTGGTGAAGTTGCCGAGCGTCGGCCCGGGGAACACCTTGATCTCGACGGTGCCCTGGGCGTCGCGCTCGACGTCCTTGCTCCACGGCTCCACGCCCCACTTCAGCACCGGCGAGGTCGACGGCGCCGGCAGCGCGAACTTGAGCTGCACGGGATCGGCGGCGCCGGCCGGGGCGGGCAATACGGCGAGGGCGGCGAGCGTGGCGAACAGGCGGGCATTCTTCATCGGACGACACTCCCTTTGACGAAGCGCCATTATAGAAAGATTTCCGGCCCGGGCGCCCATCGTTGACAGGGCATCGCCCCGGTTCCTACGCTCACGATTTCGACAGAGGGAACGGCGATGGCGGGCGAGGACGAGGTCTTCGCGTTCACGGTGGACGGGCCCGAGGACGCGGCCTTCCGGGCCGAGGTGCGCGCCTGGCTCGAGGCGAACGCGCCGCGCGAGCTCCTCCACCGCGCCTTCCGCATCGAGCCCGCCGAGCTCAAGCCCTGGCACAGGAAGCTCTACGACAAGGGCTGGATCGCGCCGCACTGGCCGAAGGAGGCGGGCGGCATGGGCGCCTCGCTCACCCAGCAGGCGATCCTGCTGGAGGAGATGGTGCGCCTCGGCGCACCGACCCCTTATCCGCACGGGCTCAACTTCATCGGCCCGACCCTGATCGAGGTCGGCAGCGAAGCGCAGAAAGCGAAGCACCTGCCCGGCATCCTTTCGGGCGAGGTCACGTGGTGCCAGGGCTATTCGGAGCCCAACGCGGGATCGGACTTGGCGAGCCTCAAGACCCGCGCCGAGCTCGTCGGCGACGAATTCGTCGTCAACGGCCACAAGTGCTGGACCACCAACGGCCACTTCGCCGACTGGATGTTCGCGCTGGTGCGCACCGACCCGAAGGCCGCGAAGAAGCAGGCCGGGATGTCGATGCTGCTGATCGATCTCCGGACGCCCGGCATCACCATCCGCCCGATCCGCACCATCGTCGGCGACGCCGAGTTCGCCGAGGAGTTCTTCGACGACGTGCGCGTGCCGAAGGATAACCTCCTCGGCCCGCTCAACGACGGCTGGCGCGTCGCCAACCTCGTGCTCGGTAACGAGCGGTTCGCGACCGGCACGCCGCGCATGGCGGCCGAGCTGATCGAGCAGGCGAAGCGCATCGGCCGCGTCACGGGCGCGATGGACGATCCGGCGTTCCGCGACCGGCTCGCCCAGCTGCAGATCGAGCACATGGCGTTCGCCGCTTATTACCGCCACGGCGCGCAGCTCGCCGCCGCGGGGAAGACGCCGCCCGCGATGGGCTCGGTGATGAAGCTCACCGGCGCCGATCTCGGCCAGCGCGCGGCGGCGCTGCTGCAGGACGCGGCTGGCGCTTACGCGCCGGTCGACGACCAGATCGCGACGCCGGACGGGCCGGTGCACCCGGCCGCGCCGTCGCTCGAGACGCGCCGCCTCTCGGTCGGCAGCGGCACCAACGAGATCCAGCGCCATATCCTCGCCCGCCGCGTGCTCGGGCTGCCGGGAGGGTGAGGTGGTTTTGTTTTCTTCCTCATCCTGATATGCGCGCGAAGCGCGCCTCGAAGGATGAGGAGGGCTCGGGAGAAACTCGATGCCGCCCTTCGTCTATATGCTCCGGTGTAGCGACAGGAGCTACTATGTCGGTTCGACCCGCGCGACCCTCGAACGCCGCGTCGATCTCGTGTCGTTGTTTGGCGCAGGCGCCCGAAACATGATTAAGAATGCCTCATGGTTCGAGACGCTCGCTGCGCTCGCTCCTCACCATGAGGAGGTCTTTCTAAAGGACGCGCCTCGAAGGATGAGGTGACGATTCATGGACCTCCTCCTCACCGACGAGCAATCCCTGCTCCGCGACAGCGCGGCGCGGCTGCTCGCGCGCGCGGCGGGACCGAAGAGGCTGCGCGCGCTCCGCGACTCCAACACCGGGTTCGACGCGGCGCTGTGGCGCGAGATCGCCGACGCCGGCTGGCTCGCCATCCTCGTGCCGGAAACCGACGGCGGGCTCGGGCTCGGCGCGACGGAGTTGTGCCTGGTCGCCGAGCAGGCGGGCGCGGCGCTGCTCACCCTTCCGGTCGGCATCGCCGCCGCCGCGGCGCCCGCGCTCGCCGGCTCGCCGCATCTCGCCGACGCGATCGCCGGGCGCACGCTGGTCCTGCCCGTGCTCG
>DASWLB010000120.1:0-3829 GCA_036396315.1 Alphaproteobacteria bacterium | reverse complement strand
CAAGGTGAAGATCGAGGTCGTCGTGCCCGACGACATCGCCGACCAGGCGGTGGAGGCGATCCAGAAAACCGCCGCGACCGGCAATATCGGCGACGGAAAGATCTTCGTGCTCGATCTCGGCCAGGCGGTGCGCATCCGCACCGGCGAGACCGGCGAAGCCGCGCTGTAGGTTCCCCAGGGAGAACATCCAATGACAAAACGATCGAAGGCTTTCTCCGTGGCGGCGCTGGCTACCGTCGTCACGGCCGCTCTGGCAAGCGCCGCGCTCGCGCAGACGGCGCCGGCGGCGGCGCCCGCGCCGAAGCTCGACACCGGCGACACGGCATGGATGCTGACCTCGACGGCGCTCGTGCTGCTGATGACCATTCCCGGCCTCTGCCTGTTCTATGGCGGCATGGTGCGCAAGAAGAACGTGCTGTCCACGGTGATGAACTGCTTCGCCATCACCTGCCTCGTCACCATCGTCTGGCTGGTCGCCGGCTACAGCCTCGCGTTCGGCGAGGGCGGCGCCTATCTCGGCGATCTGTCGAAGGCGTTCTTCGCCGGCATCGGCAAGGACACGATCTTCGGCACCCAGACGATCCCCGAATCGGTGTTCGCCATCTTCCAGCTCACCTTCGCGATCATCACCCCGGTGCTGATCGTCGGCGCGTTCGTCGACCGCATGAAGTTCTCCGCCATGCTGTGGTTCATGGGGCTGTGGTCGCTCGTCGTCTATTCGCCGATCGCGCACTGGGTGTGGGGCGGCGGATTCCTCGCCGGCGCCGGCGTGCTCGACTTCGCGGGCGGCACGGTCGTCCACCTGAACGCGGGCGTCGCCGGCCTCGTCTGCGCCCTCGTCGTCGGCAAGCGTCGCGGCTATGGGGCCGAGCTGATGGCGCCGCACAACCTCGTGCTGTCGGTCGCCGGCGCGTCCATGCTGTGGGTCGGCTGGTTCGGCTTCAACGCGGGTTCCGCGGTCGCGGCGAACGGGACGGCCGGCATGGCGATGGCGGTGACCCAGATCGCGACCGCCGCGGCGGCGCTGTCCTGGATGTCCGCGGAGTGGCTATTGCGCGGCAAGCCGTCGGTGCTCGGCATCATCTCGGGCGCGGTCGCGGGCCTCGTCGCGATCACGCCGGCGTCCGGCTTCGTCAACCCCGTGGGCGCGCTGATCATCGGCATCGTCGCCGGCATCTGCTGCTACTGGGGCGCGATGTGGCTGAAGCGCGTGTGCGGCTACGACGACTCGCTCGACGTGTTCGGCGTGCACGGCATCGGCGGCTTCGTCGGCGCGGTGCTGACCGGCGTGTTCGCCGTCGAGGCGATCGGCGGCACCGGCGGCCTTATCGAAGGCAACGCCGGGCAGGTGCTGAAGCAGCTCTACGGCATCGTCGCCACCGTCATCTGGTGCGCGGTGGCGAGCTTTGTCCTCCTCAAGGTGATCGACGTCGTGATCGGGCTCCGCGTCGATGCGGAGACCGAGCGCGAAGGGCTCGACCTCGAAGTGCACGGCGAGACCGTTCCCTGATCCAATCCCACGGCCTCGCTTCGGCCCGGGCGGTTCCGACCGCCCGGGCCTTTTGTTTTCAGGCCTTTACGGGAGTGTCCCGATTCAACGGTTGATGTAGTATGGGACGGCGCGCAGGGTGCGCGCGGGGGAGTGGGACGACGCGAGCGCATGTTCGAAGCGAGCGCCCGGCCGGAAGCGCGACCATGGCGGTGAGCGGCGACCGGCTCGAGCGCATCGGCGACTATCCGTTCGATCGGCTGAGGGCGCTCCTCAACCCGGTCACGCCGCGCGTGAACGAGCCGATCATGCTGTCGATCGGCGAGCCGCAGCACACCCCGCCCCCGATCATCAAGGAGACGGTGTCGGAACACGCGGCGCTGTGGGGGCGCTACCCGCCGATGGCCGGCACGCCGGAATTCCGCCGCGCCGTCGCCGATTGGCTCGCCCGCCGCTACGCCCTGCCCGACGGGCTCGTCGATCCCGACAAGAACGTGATCCCCGTCTCGGGCACGCGCGAGGCGCTGTTCATGATCGCGCTCGCCGCCGTGCCGGAGCGTGGCGAGGGCGCGGCGCCGCCCGCCGTGCTCATGCCCAACCCGTTCTACCAGGTCTATCTCGGCGCCGCAGTGGTCGCGGGCGGCGAGCCGGTGCTGGTGCCGGCGACGCGCGAGGTGGGATTCCTGCCCGATTTCGTCGCGCTCGACGCGGCGACGCTCGCCCGCACCGCGCTCGCCTACTACTGTTCGCCCGCCAATCCGCAGGGGGCGATCGCCGCTCTCGACACGCTGCGTGCGCTGGTGCGGCTCGCGCGCCGGCACGGGTTCGTCATGGCGTTCGACGAGTGCTATTCGGAGATCTACGCGGCCGACCCGCCGCCGGGCGGTCTCGCCGCGTGCGCGGCGGAAGGCGGCGGGCTCGAGGGCGTGCTGGTGTTCAACTCGCTGTCGAAGCGCTCGAGCGCGCCGGGGCTGCGCTCGGGGTTCGTCGCGGGCGACGAGCGCCTGATCCGCCGCTTCACCCGGCTCCGCGAATACGGCGGCGCGGCGCCGCCGCTGCCGCTGCTCGCGGCCGCGACCGCCTTGTGGCGCGACGAGGCGCATGTCGCGGAAAACCGCGCCCTCTACCGCAAGAAGTTCGACCTCGCCGAAGCCGCGCTCGGCGGCAAGCACGGGTTCTACCGCCCCGACGGCGGATTCTATCTCTGGCTCGAGGTCGGCGACGGCGAGGCGGCGGCGCAACGCCTGTGGCGCGAGGCGGGCATCCGGGTCATGCCGGGCGCCTATCTCGCCCGCGCCGATGCCAGCGGGCGTAACCCGGGCGCCGGCTATATCCGCTGCGCGCTGGTGCACGACCTCGAGACCACCGATCGGGCGCTCCAGCGCATGCGCGCCGTCCTGTAGGAGAAGGCCATGGCAAGCCACACGCGCAACGCCCATCCCGCCTCCTTCCTGCCGGCCGGTGCGGCGGAGTTCGTGCACCGCCGCCTCGTCGAGGCGGTCGCGGTCTTGCTCGCCGCCGCCTCGATCGCGCTCGCCGTCGCGCTCGCGACCTTCCATCCCGGCGACCCGTCGTTCAACATCGCGACCGGCGGGGCGCCCGCCAACGCGATGGGGCGCGCCGGCGCCGCCGCCGCCGATCTCCTGATGCAATCGATCGGGCTCGCCGCCTGGATCCTGCCGGCGGTGCTCGCCGCCTGGTGCTGGCGCATCGGCTCGCATCGCGGCCTGGTGCGGCCGTGGCTGCGCTTCGTCGCGCTGCCCACCGCGCTCCTCCTCGCCGCCATGGCGCTCGGCCACGTGGCCGTGCCCGCCGACTGGCCGCTCAACGCCGGGCTCGGCGGCATCACCGGCGACGTGCTCGCCGAGCGGATCGCGCTGCTCATGGGCGGGGCGGTCTCGGCGGATGCGCTCGCCTGGGGGTCGGACGCGGTCGCGCTCGCCGTGTTCGTCGCCGCGGTCGGGTTCGGGCTTGGCGAATGGCGGGCGATCGCGCGCGGGGCGTGGCGCGGCGGGCGCGGCGCCGCGCTCGGTACCGCCGCCGCCGGAACGCTTGCGTGGCGCCTCGCGCGCACCCTGTCCGGGATCGTGCGGCCCGGCCGCCGTCCGGCCCGTCGCGTGCGCATCGAGCCGCGCGTTGCGGCCGCACTGGACGGCCCCTTCGGCGCCGACCGGGCACGGCGCGAGCCCCGCGTGCGGTTGCCCGGCGCCGAGGACGAGCCCTCGCGCGTCGCGCCCAAGCGCGCCCGGCCCCAGCCCGGCAAGCGCGCCGAGGCGGAACGCCAGGCGCGGCTCGACTTGAACGGCGGCGAGCCGGCCTTGCCCGCCCTGTCGCTCCTCG
>DASWLB010000119.1:0-1536 GCA_036396315.1 Alphaproteobacteria bacterium | reverse complement strand
CGGCCATTTCCCCGAATACGCGCTCGCGCTGTGGGCGTCGAAGAAGATCGGCCGGCCGATCAAGTGGATCTCGGAGCGCACCGAGGGCATGGCGACCGACGACCACGACCGCGACCACATCTCGGACGCCGAGCTTGCGCTCGATGCGGACGGCAAGTTCCTCGCGCTCAGGCTCGCCAACGTGTCCAACATCGGCGCCTATCTCATGCCCGGCGGCCTCATCTCGCCGACCGCCCATCTCGGCGGGCTCGCCGGCACCTACACGACGCCCGCGATCTACGTCGAGGTCTCGGCCGTGTTCTCCAATACCGCGGTCAACGGGCCGTATCGCGGCTCGGGCCGGCCGGAGGCGTCCTACATCCTCGAGCGGCTGATCGACAACGCGGCGCGCGAACTCAAGATCGACCGCGCCGAGATCCGCCGCCGCAACACGATCCCCGCGAGCGCGATGCCGTACAAGACGGGACTTACGTACGTCTACGACTGCGGCGATTTCCGCCACAATCTCGAGCGCGGGCTCGAGCTCGCCGAGTATGCCGGGTTCGAGGCGCGCCGCGCCGAGGCCAAGCGCCACGGCAAGCTGCGCGGCTTCGGCTGCGGCAACATCATCGAGCAGACCTCGCAGTCGTTCGGCGAGACGGTGATGGTGCGCTTCGATGCGGGCGGCACGGTGATCGTGACGCCGGGCTCGATCAGCCACGGCCAGGGCCACGAGACCATGTACAAGATCGTGCTGTCCGACCGGCTCGGCATCGACGCCGACCTGATCCGCGTGATGCGCAACGACACCGACATGGCGCCCGACGGCGGCGGCACGTTCGCCTCGCGCACCGCGGTCCTGGGCGGCACGGCGGCGACCATGGCGGCCGACAAGATCATCGAGAAGGGCAAGAAGATCGCCGCCCACATCCTCGAGGCGGCCGAGGGCGACGTCGAGTTCGCCAAGGGCACCTACCGCGTGGTCGGCACCGACCGCACCGTGTCGCTGATCGAGGTCGCCAAGGCGTCGTTCGTGCGCCGCCGCATCCCGACCGACATGGAGCACGGTCTGTCGGAGATCGCCGCGTTCTCGCCCGAGATCCCGAACTTCCCGACCGGCTGCCATCTGTGCGAGGTCGAGATCGACCCCGAGACCGGCAAGACCGAGGTGCTGCGCTACACCGTGGTCGACGACGTGGGCACGGTGATCAACAAGCTCACCCTCGAAGGCCAGATCCACGGCGGCATCGGCCAGGGCGTCGGCCAGGCCTTCACCGAGCACATGATCTACGATCCCGATTCGGGCCAGCTCGTCACCTCGTCGTTCCTCGATTACGGCATGCCGCGCGCCGACGACATGTGCTCGTTCGACATGGAGAACCACCCGGTGCCGACCAAGACCAACCCCTTGGGCGTCAAGGGCGCGGGCGAGGCGGGCAACGTCGGCGCGCTGGCGGCGATCATGAACGCCGTCGTCGATGCGCTGTCGGCCGAGGGCGTCACCCACATCGACATGCCGGCGACGCCCGAGAAGGTGTGGCGCGCGATCCAGGACGC
>DASWLB010000118.1:0-1946 GCA_036396315.1 Alphaproteobacteria bacterium | reverse complement strand
CAGCGCACTCTCGCCCGCGAGCTCGAATGGGTGCGCGCCAGCCCGCGCGCCCGCCAGGCGAAGAGCCAGGCGCGCCTCACCGCCTACGAGAAGCTCTTGGCCGACGCGGCCGAGCGCGGCGTCGACACCGCGCAGATCGTCATCCCGCCCGGCCCGCGCCTGGGCAACCTCGTGATCGAAAGCGACCACCTATCGAAGGGCTACGGCGACCGGCTTCTCATCGACGATCTCTCGTTCAGGCTGCCGCCCGGCGCGATCGTCGGCATCATCGGCCCGAACGGCGCCGGCAAGACCACCTTGTTCCGCATGATCGTCGGGCAGGAGAAGCCGGATGCGGGCGAGCTCCGCATCGGCGACACCGTCGTGCTCGGCTACGTCGACCAGTCGCGCGAGTCGCTCGACGCCAAGAAATCGGTGTGGGAGGAGATCTCGGGCGGCGAGGACGAGGTGGTGCTGGGCAAGCGCCGCATGCAGAGCCGCGCCTATTGCGGCGCGTTCAATTTCCGCGGCGCCGACCAGCAGAAGAAGGTCGGCAACCTGTCGGGCGGCGAGCGCAACCGCGTGCACCTCGCCAAGATGCTCAAGTCGGGCGCCAACGTGCTCCTGCTCGACGAGCCGACCAACGACCTCGACGTCGACACGTTGCGCGCGCTCGAGGACGCGCTGGTCGATTTCGCGGGCTGCGTCATGGTGATCAGCCACGATCGCTGGTTCCTCGACCGCATCGCGACCCACATCCTCGCCTTCGAAGGGATGAGCCGGGTCGAGTGGTTCCAGGGCAATTACGCCGACTACGTCGCCGACACCAAGCGCCGCACCGGCGAGGACCCGGAGCAGCCGAAGCGGCTGCGCTACAAGCCGCTGGTCAGGGGGTAGACCTAAGAAATCCTCATCCTTCGAGACGCCGCCTTCGGCGGCTCCTCAGGATGAGGAAGAAAAGAAAATGCTCCTCACCCTGAGGAGCGCCCGCAGGGCGCGTCTCGAAGGGTGAGGTCGACTACCGCTGCGTGCCGGCCCGCTGGTCGGGCGTGTGCAGCTCGAGCAGCCCGGTCGGCGTCGGCGCGAAGCTCGGCCCTGCGGTCGGCACGCCGTTGCGGATCTCGTCGGCGCGCTTCTGGCGGTACAGGCTGCGCACCGCGGCGTAGAAGTCGAGCGAGTTCCTTTCGAGGTCGTTGATCTCGTCGTAATGCACCGCGCGCGCGTCGATGGCCTCGGCGCCGGACCGGCCGCCGTTGACGTAGATCGGCGCAAGCCAGCCGATCGGGTCGAGGAAGATGTCGACCACGCGCCCCACCCCGTCGCGCGGGTTGGACGGGCCGAACAGCGGCAGCATCAGGTACGCGCCCTCGCCCAGCCCCCACACCGCGAGCGTCTGGCCGAAATCCTCGTCGTGCTTGGCGAGCCCCTCGTCGGCCGCCACGTCGAAGAAGCCGCCGAACCCGATGGTGGTGTTGGTCACGAAGCGCAACAGGGTGACGCCGGCGCGCTCGAATTCGGCCTGCATGAGATCGTTGGCGATGATCACCGGGGTGCGCAGATTATCGAGGAAGCTCGAAACCGAATCGCGCGCGCCCTCGGGCACCACGTCGCGGTAGGCGCCGGCCACCGGCTTCAGCACCGCCTTGTCGAGCCCCATGTTGAAATCGAACATGGTGCGGTTGAACGGCTCCGCCGGGTCGTTGGCCTGGCGATAGGCCTCCATCGCCGCGGGATCGTTTTCCGGCGCCGTCGCGCAGCCGGCCACGACGAGCGCGGCCGCGATCAGGGTGCCGAGCGCCGTCGCGGCGCGCCGCCGGGTGTGCAGTGCGAGCTTGTGCAAGTTTGGTACGCCCTCTTCTGTCGGCGCGCGGCGGGCGTCCCGGCCCGCCGGCGCACCGCGCATCCTATGCGAATCGCGACTCGCTGACAAACATGGTAAACGCGATGGTCGGGCCGAATCCTAGGGC
>DASWLB010000117.1:0-2287 GCA_036396315.1 Alphaproteobacteria bacterium | reverse complement strand
GGTCTGCCTGCCGATGTCGCTCAGCGCCTATAGCGGCATGTTCCGCGACCACCCGGAGGACTACCCGAAGCTCGCCGCCGGGTTCGACGCGGCGATGTGCGCCGAGATCGCCAAGATCGCCGAGAAGGTCCCGGCGCGCGACCTGGCGATCCAGTTCGATTCGACCGCAGAAGCGCATGCGTTGTCGGTGAAACCGGGCACGCCGATGCGCTACGGCAAGGCGCCGCCGCCGGGTGTCGACATCGGCAAGATCGCGGTCGATTCGATCGCGCGCCTGTCCTCCGTCGTCCCGACCGGGGCGCTGATGGGCTACCACCTATGTAACGGCAGCCTCACCGACTGGCCGATGTTTCGCCCGCCCGACCTCGGGCTGGCGGTGACGTGCATGAACGCGATGCTCGAGAAATCGGCGCGGCGCGTCGACTACATCCACTTCCCCATCCTCGACCGCGCGGACGATGCGTATTTCGCGCCGCTCGCCGGGCTCGACGCCGAGGGCACGCGGTTCTATGTCGGCGTGATCCACAACATGGCGGACCGCGCGGATTACCGGCGCCGATTGGCCCAGGTGGGGCGATACGTCAAAGGCTTCGGCATCGGCGCGCCGTGCGGCTATGGCCGCCTCGACCCCGAGCGCCTGCCCGGCCTGCTCGAGGATCACCTCATCGCGCTCGAGCTGTTCGCCCACGCCTGAGTCTCAGGCCGAGACTTCGGCGAGAGGCACGACCTTGCGCAGCGCGGGCGCGACCTCGGCCATGAAGCGCCGCAGGCTACGGCGCGACTGCGCGGCCGCCATCGGCCCGATGTCGAACCGGATGATCAGCCCGCCGAGCCCGGCGCGGCCGAACGCGGCCAGCTCCGCGGCGACGGTGTCCGGCGTGCCGAACACGTAGCCGCCGGGCGCCTCGCCCTTGGCGAGCGCGGCCCGCATCAGCCCTTGCAGGGTGGATCTGAGCCCGAGCTTCTCGCGATAGGCGGCGTAGCCTTCGACCGCCGCCATGCCGATCGCGCGCGCCTCGCCGCCCTGTTCCTGTGGGCGTTCTACGACAAGCTCATCCACGTCCACTGGATGGACAGCCTGGTTTTTGGGTGAGGCGGGCGAGTCGGTCGAGAACGTTCCACGAACATCAAACAAGCGCTTGATTTACAAACACGATTAATTTCGCTTGCGTATGAGAACAAACCATGTACATTGGTCCCCTCGTTGCGCCGGCCGGGACCGTGTGAAATAAGGAGGGACCAATGCGGGAAGCGTCGCTTCGCCTCGTCGAGAAGGACTCCATGGACAAGAACAAGGCCATCGAAGCCGCGGTGAGCCAGATTGAGCGCCATTTCGGCAAGGGCTCGATCATGCGGCTCGGCCAGTCGGACCGCGCCGTCGAGGTCGAGACCACCTCGAGTGGCTCGCTCGGGCTCGACATCGCGCTCGGCATCGGCGGGCTGCCGCGCGGGCGCGTCGTGGAGATCTACGGACCGGAAAGCTCAGGCAAGACGACGCTGGCACTGCACGCGATCGCCGAGGCGCAGAAAGTGGGCGGGACCTGCGCCTTCATCGACGCCGAGCACGCGCTCGACGCCGGCTACGCGAAGAAGCTCGGTGTCAACGTGAACGAGCTGCTGATCTCCCAGCCCGACGCGGGCGAGCAGGCGCTCGAGATCGCCGACACGCTGGTGCGCTCGGGCGCAGTGGACGTGATCGTCATCGATTCGGTCGCGGCGCTGGTGCCGCGCGCCGAGCTCGAGGGCGAGATGGGCGATTCGCACGTCGGGCTCCAGGCTCGACTGATGAGCCAGGCGCTGCGCAAGCTCACCGGCTCGATCTCGCGCTCGCACTGCATGATCGTGTTCATCAACCAGATCCGCATGAAGATCGGCGTCATGTTCGGCAACCCGGAGACGACGACCGGCGGCAACGCGCTCAAGTTCTATGCGTCGGTCCGGCTCGAGATAAGGCGCATCGGCGCGATCAAGGACCGCGACGAGGTCGTGGGCAACCAGACCCGGGTGAAGGTGGTGAAGAACAAGCTCGCACCGCCCTTCAAGGTGGTCGAGTTCGACATCATGTACGGCCACGGCGTGTCCAAGACCGGCGAGCTCGTCGATCTCGGCGTCAAGGCCGGCATCATCGAGAAGTCGGGCGCCTGGTTCTCGTTCGATTCCCAGCGCATCGGCCAGGGGCGCGAGAACGCGAAGCAGTTCCTGACCGACAATCCCAGCGTCGCATCGGAAATCGAGAAGGCGATCCGCGCCAATGCGGGGCTCATCGCCCAGACCGCGCTCGGCGGCG
>DASWLB010000116.1:0-2519 GCA_036396315.1 Alphaproteobacteria bacterium | reverse complement strand
AACCCGACCCAGTGCGAGGCGCTCACCATGGTGGCGGCGCAGGTGATCGGCAACCACGCCGCCATCACCTTCGCGGGCGCGATGGGCCACCTCGAGCTCAACGTGTACAAACCGGTGCTGATCCGGAACCTCCTGCACTCGATCCGGCTGCTCGCCGACGCCTCGGTGAGCTTCGCCGACAACTGCGTCGCCGGCATCCGGCCGAACGCGCGGCGCATCCGCGCCGGCCTCGAGCAGTCGCTGATGCTGGTCACCGCGCTGACGCCGCGCATCGGCTACGACAAGGCGGCCGAGATCGCCAAGAAGGCGCACAAGGAGGGCTCGACCCTGCGCGAGGCCGCGCTCGCGCTCGGCCATGTCACGGGCGAGGAGTTCGACCGGCTGGTGCGGCCCTCGCGCATGCTGGCGCCGTCGCGGCGGGTGCGGCGGCGGTAGGCGGTCCGCGGAGGCACGACGATTGTCCTACTTACCCCCTCCCCAACCCTCCCCCTCAAGGGGGGAGGGGGTGTTTGCGCACGTCCCCGCCCCCCCTTCGACGCCGCCTGCGGCGTCGCTCAGGACAGGCCTTGAGGGGGCGGGACAGGGTGGGGGGTGCCGTCGACCGCTCCCTCCGGGGGGGCGCGCGTTCAAATCAGCACCAACCTCTCCGCCGTGCGGGACGAGATGCCGGGCCGCCCCGTCCGGCTCGACTGCTCCACGAGCGCGCGGTCGTAGTCCTCGGCGACGACCGGCGGATAGCGCGGCGGGTTGCCGGGACCGTGGCAGGTATCGAGGCAGCGCACCACGGTGGTGCCGTTCGGGTAGGTGAACAGCGGCACCGAAAGCCGCTCCGCATCGCCGAAATGCAGCACGCGGTGCAGGCTCGACATGTAGCGGTCGTTGGTCCACATCGCGAACATGTCGCCGATGTTGACGACGAACGTGCCGCGCCGGGGCGGCACGGCGATCCACGCGCCGGCGGCGTTGCGCACCTCGAGCCCGCCCGCCGCGTCCTGCAACAGGAGCGTGAACGCGCCGTAGTCGGTGTGCGGCGTGAAGCTCCACTGGCCGCGCGCGAAGGCGGCGCGGCCGAGCGGCGGGTAGTGGTTGAACATCAACACGCAACCGAGATGGCGGAACATGGCGTCGAAATAGTCTTCGGCGAGGTCGAGGCTTGTCGCGAAGGCCCGTGCCATATGCTGGGCCAGGCGGACCCGCTTGGCGATGTGCGCCATGAGAAACGGCGCGAAGTCGGGCAACAGTTTCGCGTCCGGCCATTGCGAGCGCCCGGCGGCGAAGCGGCCGGCCTCCGGCTCGCCGGGTTCGACCTCGCGCGAGAAGGACAGCCGCTCCTTGAGGTCGGGCGGGCGGGCGGACGAAGCCTGCGGCGCGATGCCGCCGGTCTGCATGAAGCCGAGCCGGCCGGTGCCCTTGCCCGCGTGGAGTTTCATCTTCTCCTCGGCGGGCAGGGCGAAGAAGCGCCGCCCGTACTCGAGCACCCGGTCGAGCTCGGCGGGCGCGATGCCGTGACCGGCGAGATAGAAGAACCCGATGTCGATGCAGGCCTCGCGGACGGCGCGACCGACCGCCCGCCGCGCGGCCTCGCTGCCGCCCGCAACGAACGGCGAGATATCGATGACGGGAAGGGATTCGAGCGCGGCGCGCGCGCCCTTGCCGCCGAGGTCGCGCCCGCGATAGCGCGCGTCGAACGCGGCGTAGCGCACCGCCTCGCCCTCTGCCTCCGTCCCGGTCAAAGCCCCGCGCTCCCGGCGCCGCGCGATTCGGCGCCCGAACGCAGTATAACCGCTGGGCAATGTCCCTGGAAAAGCGTTCCGTCGTAATCGACGGCCACCGCACCAGCGTGTCGCTCGAGCCCGAATTCTGGCGGGCCTTGCGGACGGTCGCCGAACGCCGCGGCCAGTCGGTCAACGCGCTGGTCGCCGAGATCGACCGGGCGCGCGACGGCAATTTGTCGTCGGCGATCCGGGTCTTCGTGCTCGCCGAGATCGCCGGGCCGCGGAGGGCGTAATACCAAGGGCCCTCGACAGTGACTCGTCCGAGAAGTGCAGCGCGGAATCCCTCTCCTCCCTTCAGGGAGGAGAGGGTGGCGCGAAGCGCCGGGTGAGGTGGGTTGGCAACGCCGTCCCCACCTCACCCCGGCCCTCTCCTCCCCCATGGGGAGGAGAGGGAGAGTTGGCGTCGAATGGCCAACACCGGGAGCGCTTGGCCTAAGGGCCGTTCGAGAACATCTCGCTCAAGGCGCGGGCGAGGTCGTGCTTGCGATAGGGCTTGCGGAGGAACCGGCCGATCTCGCCCGACCGCGCGTCGTTGCGCACCAGCACGTCGGCGTGGCCCGAGGCGAGCAGCACCCGGAGCCCCGGCCGCAAGGCCCGCGCCTCGCGCGCGAGCTCGATGCCGCTCATCCCGCCCGGCATCACCACGTCGGTGAACAGGAGGTCGATCTCGCGCTCCTCGCGCAGCACGACGAGCGCCTGCGCCGCGTCCTCCGCTTCGATCACCGCGTAGCCGAACCCGGCGAG
>DASWLB010000115.1:0-1789 GCA_036396315.1 Alphaproteobacteria bacterium | reverse complement strand
AGCCCAGGGCGCGCGCATGGGTGCGCCCGCACGCGCACACGCCGCGGTCGATCACCGTGTAGTCGCCGACCAGGAAGCGGAGCTGGGGCGAGGATTCGGAGGCGAGGTTGGTGACGGTGGTGAGGCCGCGCTCGCCGTCCGCCAGCGTGTCGCCGGTCGCCGGATCGACCACCTCCCAGACGAGAACGTCCTCCATCAGGTGCGCAGTCACCGGTCCCCCCTCGGGCTGGGAGGCGGCGCACGAATAGCCGCCGGCGAAGGGCGAGGCCTCGGTGCAGCCGTAGAACTCGACCAGCCGGGCGCCCCACAGATCCTGGATGCGCTCGCGCGTCGCCGGCACGCTCATGCCCGGCTCGCCCGCGACGAACACGGTGCGCACCGAGCTGGCGCGCGGATCGGCGCCCATCTCCTGCATGACGCGGCCGAGATGGAGCGCGTAGGACGGCGTGCACAACAGGATCGTCGGCGAATAGCGGACGACGATGGTCGCGCGCGCCTTGGCGTCGAGCCCGCCGCCCGGGATCGCCGGCAGGCGCATCTTGGCGAGCCCGAACTGCACGCCCCAGGCCCACACGTGCGGCCCGTAGCCCGT
This sequence comes from Alphaproteobacteria bacterium, assembly GCA_036396315.1. Taxonomy (GTDB): domain Bacteria; phylum Pseudomonadota; class Alphaproteobacteria; order MPNO01; family DASWLB01; genus DASWLB01. Next base: position 1,197 of record DASWLB010000115.1, on the reverse strand, counting down.
CACCATGAATACCGTGTCGCCCTTGGCGAAATCCATGGCGGTGAAGGCGCGCGCGTTGACCCAGGACCACAGCTCGCGGTCCACGTGGCTGTAGCGGAACACCCGCGGCGGGCCGGTCGTGCCGGAGGACGCGAACATCATCCAGCCGCGGTCGGCCCACACCGCGTCGGTCATGGTCGAGTAGGTGCCGTAGGGCGGGTGCGCGAGCGCGTCCTCGGCCATCTCGTGCTTGGTGACCACCGGCCATCGCGCCACCAGGTCATCGACCGAGGCGATGTCGGTGGGGGCGAGCCCGAGCCGGTCGAAGCGGCGCCGGTAGAACGGGCTGTTCTCGTAGAGGAAGGGCGCGACCGCCGCGACCTTGTCGTCCTGGATGGCGCGGATTTCGTCGCGCGAGGCGGTGTCGAGCCGGGGCGACCAGTAGCGCTCCGAGCCTGGCGCGTCGCGGTCGTGGCGATGGCGCTCGATCGCCTCGAGCCACGCGGCCCGGGTCGCCTCCGCCCGCCCGCCCTTGGTCTCGACCGCGGTGTCGTGCCCCATAAGCCGCCGTGTTATGCGAGGATAGGTAAGCGGGTCAAGGCGCGCTCAGCCCGCGCCCGCGAGGGCGACGACGTTGTAGGCGCCGACCGGCTGATGGAAGCCCTTCAAGACAAGGTCGCCCACGGGCTCGAGCTGGGCGAGCGCTTCGGCGGAAGCCGCGACCTTCTGGCTGACCAGGATCTGGCCCGGCTTCGCCTCGTCGCACAGCCGCGAGGCAAGGTTCGCGACCGTGCCGATCGCCGCATAGTCGTAGCGGCCCTCGAACCCGATGCGCCCCAGCGTGGCGTAGCCCTGCGCGATCCCGACCCCGAACCCCAGCCGGTGGCCCGCCTTTCGCCAGTCCTCGGCGAGCCCGTTCACGCGCTCGCGCATGGACGCGGCCATGCGCACCGCGCGCGCCACCGGATCGGGGCACGGCACGGGGTCGTTGAACAGCACCATGAGCCCGTCGCCGACGAAGCGCTCCAGCGTGCCCTCGAAGCGGAAGATCAGCTCGCCCAGCGCGGCATGATAGTCGCCTAGGACGTGCATCACCTCCTCGGGCTCGGCGGTCTCGGCGAAGGCGGTGAAGCCGCGCAGGTCGCAGAACACCACCGTCACCTCGCGGCGGTGGCTCGCGAGCGGGTCGTCCTCGCCCGAGGACAGGATGGCCTCGGC
>DASWLB010000114.1:0-1699 GCA_036396315.1 Alphaproteobacteria bacterium | reverse complement strand
CATGCAGGCGGCGATCGCCTACGACCGCACCCTGTTCATCCGCGAATCCATCAAGAACGTCTATGAATCGATCGCCGAGTCGATCCTGCTCGTCGTCCTCATCATCTTCGTCTTCCTGCGTTCTTGGCGTGCGACCCTCGTTCCGGTCGTCACCATTCCCGTCGCGCTGATCGGCGCGATGGCGATGATGGATCTGTTCGGATTCTCGCTCAACACGCTCACCCTGCTCGCCATGGTGCTTGCGATCGGGCTCGTCGTCGACGACGCGATCGTGATGCTCGAGAACATCTGGCGCCACATCGAGCGCGGCCAGAAGCCGCTCGCCGCCGCGCTCGAAGGCGCCCGCGAGATCGGCTTCGCCGTCGTCGCCATGACTCTCACGCTCGCCGCGGTGTACGTGCCGATCGGCTTCATGCGCGGAACGACCGGGCGGCTGTTCACCGAGTTCGCCATCGCGCTCGCCGGCGCGGTTCTCGTGTCGGGATTCGTCGCGCTCACGCTCACGCCGATGATGTGCTCGCGCTGGCTACGCCCGCCGGAGCGCCACGGCGCGCTCTACCGCTTCGTCGAGCGCGGCCTCGATTCGTTGATCGCCGGATATCGCGCGATCCTCGGGCGCGCGCTCGGCGCGCGGCCCGTCGTGCTCGCGATCGGACTCGCCGTCGCGGCGAGCGGCTACGCCATCTTCACAAACTTGCAATCCGAGCTTGCGCCGACCGAGGACCAGGGCGTCGTGATCGCCATCATGACCGCGCCCGAGGGCGCGACGATCGGCTATACCGACCGGTACGTGCGCGAGGTGGAGGGGATCGTCGCCAAGATCCCCGAGGTCGACCGTATGTTCGCGGTGTCGGGCAACCCGGTCGTCTCGCGCGGCATCGTCGTCGCCCGGCTCAAGCCATGGTCGGAGCGCGAGCGCGTGCAGCAGGAAATAGGCGAGGCGCTGAAGCCGATCCTGTCGGACGTGCCGGGCGTGATGGCGTTCGCCAACAACCCGCCGCCGCTCGGCCAGAGCATTCGCTCGCGTCCGGTCGAGTTCATCGTGCAGACGACGCGCCCGTACGCCGAACTTCAGGACATGGTGGACAAGATCATGGCCAAGGCGAGCGCGCACCCCGGCCTCGCCAACATCGAAAGCGATTTGAAGCTCGACAAGCCGAGACTCCGCGTCATCGTGGACCGCGACAAGGCGGCGGATCTCGGCGTGTCGGGTGACGTGCTCGGGCGGACCCTCGAGACCCTGCTCGGCGGACGGCAGGTCACGCGGTTCAAGCGCGAAGGCCAGCAGTACGACGTGATCGTGCAGGTCGCCGATCCCTACCGGACGAGCCCGTCGGACCTGTCGCGCCTGTACGTGCGCGGCACGGGCGGGCGGCTCGTGCAGCTTGCCAATTTGGTGAAGATCGAGGAAACGGTCGCGCCGTCGGAGCTCAACCACTTCAACCAGCTCCGCGCGGCGACGATTTCGGCCAACCTCGCGCCCGGAACGAGCCTGGGCGAGGCGCTCGCCTTCCTCACCGCGACCGCGAAGGAGATCCTGCCGCCGTCGGCGCAGGTCGATTACGGCGGTACCTCGCGCGAGTTCCAGGTCGCGACCGGCGGCATCTATTTCACCTTCGCGCTCGCGCTCGCGTTCATCTATCTCGTGCTGTCGGCGCAGTTCGAGAGCTTCCGCAACCCGTTCATCATCATGCTGACC